>SKIC01000245.1 GCA_007116685.1 Balneolales bacterium | reverse complement strand
TTTTTGATTGATATCCGACTAAAATAAAAAATCATTCACGTTTGCTTTACCTCCCCCTAAATCCCCCGCCAAAGACAGGGGACTTGAAGAAAGTCTGGAGTTTTACCCCCTCTTCCGCCGCGGCGGAGGGCCAGGGGGAGAGGTCTCTTTTAAGGTATTAATTTTTATATTATTACATGTGTAGAACAAAAGTTTTACCGATCATCAATGATTTTTTTGATTGTTTTACGTTATACTAAATGTGATGTGATTACTAACATCGCATATCGCATTATCATGTGATTGAAGTCTAATCATTAATATTTTACTTTAATTGCAGATACTCAAATAAATCCTGTAGCCATGAAAACCGCATTAAAAAAAATCAGCCTTTTAGCAATTTTAACCTTGTTTTTAGGTGGCTGCTATACCCAAATCCAGGTTACTGAAAGACCGGACCGACCTGTCAAAGACAGAAGCTATCAATACAGTTATGGTTATGATAGTTATAACGAGTATTCTGAGTATGATTTGGGGTATTTTGATGGCTATTCAGATGGGCTAACTTTCAGAGATTTTGATCGTGCGATGTGGTCTGCACGTATGGGATTTGTTTATAATCCATTCAGAAGCCACATGTTTGGTATGACCGCATTCAACAGACACGGATTTGTTCACGGTTTTGGCTTCTGGCATCATTATCCTATCTACTCTTATTATGATTTCTTCTGGCATCCATTCCATCCGCACTGGTATGGTATGGCTTTCCATTATCACTCTTTCCCGGGTTTCTTTGCATATCATCCCGGTTACTGGTATGGTTCTTTCCACCGACCAATAATCGTGCACAATCATTTTCATGCACAAGCACAAGTGCGACCTCAAATGGTCCGTGGAAGCGGTGTAAACCGTGGTGTTGGAGTTATGGCTGCGAACGACAATCGCAATATGTTGAGCAGGTCAAATCCCGAAGCACCCTTTACTCGTATGATTCCTGGTGTTACCAGAGTTCAAAGCCCTATTAGTGTTCAAAGAACTGATGCTCACGGAAATCTTAGCAGACAACCGGCAACCCGTGCTGCAAATATCCAATACCGCACTCCACCATCACAAAGACGTGCTGTTCCGGCTCAAAACAGGAATCGCGTTTCTAATCAGGGTACGAGAACACAACCTCAACACCAAAGAACCCCGCCTCCGCAGCGAAGTTCGTCTGCACAGCCGCAGCGGTCTTCGAATAATAGTACTCCTCAGGCAAGACAGAGATCTTCCTCTTCGAACAACAATAATGCGAATAGGAATAGAAATCGAGATAATTAAGTCCTATTCGTAATCCCATTTTATCATTTTATTCGTCTAATATTATGCAAATAAACCATTGCAGCCGTTGGTTTGCTGTGCTCACACTCATGATTTTTTTGGGATATGCAAACTCTGCAGATGCCCAAAATCGTTATGATGCCTTAAGATTCAGTACTTTTTATCCTGCTCAGGATGCTATCACAATTGGTTTTGGTGGAGCAATGCCAGCTTCGGCATTTAATGCCGGTGGTGTAATTTCAAATCCGGCAACGGCTTCTTTGATTCCGAATTCCGGTTTGAGTTTTAGTTTGAGTTCCCGAAATATCAATGGAAGTACTACCTATCAAGGGCAATCTTTCAATGATTCCGATTGGCAATCAACCATTGGAGACCTCTCTCTTGTTTATAAATTCCCTGTTGTAACCGGAGATTTTACCATCGGAGCCGGCTACACACAACTCGCTGATTTCAACCGACTGCTCACTTACGATGTGCAGAATTCCCGAAATACCATCACGGATTTCTTTCTCCAAAATTCCTACTATCTGCCAATCGCTTTTGAAGCCTTTGCCATCGATGATTTTGACGGTACTACAGATTTGTTTTCAGTATGGAGAGAGCCTTTTGACTTCGTAGGTGTTAGGCAGGAAGTTCGACGTGAAGAATGGGGAAGTGTTGGTGAATTCAACACCTTTTTTGCTACTGAATTCCGTGAGAATTTATTTATTGGAGCTTCTTTGGGAATTCCAACCGGTACTTATAACTACCGATTGAGTTTTCTTGAAACACCTCCAAATGTTGCCAACGATTACGATGTTGATGCTATATACCTCGAAGATGAAATCACAGCACGAATTCGCGGAGCAAATTTACGAGTAGGCTTATTGGCAAAAGTTAACGAGCGTCTGCAAATAGGTGCTTCCTACGCCACTTTCCTGGAATACGAAATCAGCGAAGATTTTGACACCTTCATAAGTACTGATTTTGTGACCGGAGATAGCTTTAATGATTCTCAATCCGGACAGAATACCTACTCTATTTCTGTTCCATCACGATATAACTTAGGAATCACTTTTATTCCGGTCAGCAATATTACCATTTCTACAGGTGCTGAATTTGTGGATTATTCAGCTATGGAAATGTCCGGCATTGGAAGTGCAAATATCGATATGATGGAGAATAGAGCCATCCGAAATGAGTTTCAAAGCGTGGTGAATCTAAGAGCCGGAATTCAAGCCGAACTTTCAGAACAAATAACGATGAGAGGCGGTTTCGCCTATATGCCAAGTCCAAGAGTGGATTTTAGTCAAGCCACCCAATCTTTCTACAGCCTGGGTGCTTCTCTCCGCTTGTCTGAAGATGTTTATTTCGATTTAGGCGCTCAGTTAGCCAGATGGTCCGACCGAAACGTTATGTACGAAGTTCAGAGTGGAAATAATCTAATTCAGGAAGTTGCTCAAGAGGATGTCTCACGAATCCATATCATGAGTGGCTTGCGATTGTTGTTTTAGGAAAAACAACTCAGCTAAAAAGCATATTGTAATCCAAAAACGACTCCAATATCCTGAGAAAGCTGTGGCCCATCCAAATTTTGATATATGGGAATCAAGGCTTCAGCTGCTATTCTGAGACCCTTTAAGGAACCCCTTCTGATATAGAAATTCGTACCGATTCCTAAATCAATTCTGTCGCCGCCTTGTATATTAGGGTCTCTTGCCGGATCAATCATGGGATCAAGTTGAGGGTCTCGTCCTTCGATATTGCCCCAGTGTGAATATTCTATTCTGAGTAATGGCGAAAACCATTCATTGAGCATATAACCCGCCCAAGCTGTTGTTTGAAATCGGTTACCATGACGATAGCCGCGTGAATTATCATAAAAAGACAGCCGGCTTCGGAACTGAGCGCCGTATGAAAAAGCATTGTTTTGCAATAAATATGTTAATCCAGCTATGATATCAGCTGTCCCTGTCCCTAATTGCATATTATAGCCTTCAAAAAAATCATATCGTCCGGTTGGGATGGTAAAGCCGAGTTCTGCGTGCATTCTCTGATTTCGATCATCATAAAACTTATACATACCTGTCAGAGATAAATCAGCAAGACCTGATGTATTATGAGAGTGGTCTTCCCCAAAACCTGGAGCATGCGCATGAGCCATATCATGTATCATGAAATCTGCCATAAGCATCAATGTGAACTCATCAGAAAAAGCATACATTACTTCAAGCATGTGCATCTGCATAAGCATATTCTCCGACGCCATTACATATCCCGCATCAAAAATTTCGCTTAATGATACTCTATCTGTGCCGTCGAGATTATTTTGGCCATAAGTTACCAAAGCCTTGTACCCAATCATCCACTCACCCTGGCTGTGTGTGTGCTCTGCCATAACACCAATAGGAGCATGGCCATCAGGCCGATGTGCTGTCCACTGCGCCGAGACTGGACTTATATGCAATAAAATCAGCAAAATAGCAGATATCACTCCAGAAATTGAAGTTTTGCGAGATTGAGGGGTTAACATAACTATGAAAAAGTTTTATGTAATGATTTCAATTTGTGTGCTGGAAACAGAAGTCTGAAATGAGGACAAATCCTGATTTGCTGGACCACTTTGAACTTCACCTTTGCTATTAAAAACAGAACCGTGACAAGTACATGTAAAGTTTCCGTTTCTCGAAGTCCAGTTAACAGCACAAAATGCATGAGGACATACGCTTGAAAAAGCATTGATATTCTCACCGTCAGTATTAAGAACGAGAACTCTTTTGTCTCTAATTAGAAGCCAACCATTTTTTTCTGCAAGTAATTCGCCTGAAGTAGAATCCAAGGCGATTACAATTCGATTATCTTCTACTGTAATACCGGGTGAGGTGCTGTCCACAATATTGTCATCTGAGACATTCGAATCCACGTTATTGGAACATGATTTCAATGAGAAACCAGTAGCTGTAAGCAGAAACAGAGATGTACTGCCTTTTAAAAAGGTTTTTCGATTCATTATTTGAGGGGTTTATCTAATGAGGATTGTTTAAAATAGGAATTAACAACAAAAGTACTCGAAGCAACTCATCAAAACTTTATTTAAAAAATCAATGTAACAGCTCATACAGATTCATAATCATAGTTTTCAATAGATTAGTATTTCGAATTTTATCGTTTCAAAATTCTATTTCAAACTGAGTTTCTTCGCCCACGGGTACAAAAACAGAATAAACTGTTTGCTGGGTCTCTCCATCACTTCGCAATGAAAAAGTAATTTCATTCTCCATATTCCCAAATGCACGCGTAGTGGTTACAGAAGCAGAAGTATTGTCGCTTTCGCAAATGCCTCTGCCGGGAACATAAATGCAATATCTGTCGCCTTCTTGTAATTCATCAGTCTGGGCAATAACAGTAAGAGTGGCGTTGCTATA
>SKIC01000252.1 GCA_007116685.1 Balneolales bacterium | reverse complement strand
TTAGTTGATACCCAACTTTTATATGAAGCAAACACAGAACGCCGTCCTTTGCTGCAAGAAACATATATAGAGGTTGGTCCGGAGTTAGGGCAATATGTTTGGATTGATTTGAATGAGGATGGCGTCCAGCAAATTGACGAGTTTTTTCCTCAGCAAAATCCTACCGAGGGTACTTTCCTGCGCCAGTTTATTCCATCTGATGAGTTGTTTCCTGTCATCTCTCTGCGTACACGGTTTCGTGTGAGATTAGAGCCTGCACGGATAATGAGTAATCCAAGAACGGGTAGTGCTGTTCGCCGACTTGTAGCCGGAGCGCAATCAAATACCACTGTAGAGATTAGGGAAGACAATACCACCGATAGACTTGAAGATATTTACTTATTACGCTTAAATAGTTTCCGGGATGATTCTTTGACTATTCAAGGACGTCTGTTTCTGCAGCAGGATTTGCAGTTGTTCCGACAAAACCCAACCTATGATTTACGAATAATTGCAGATCGAACTTTAGGTCAAAACAGGCAGGCAAATGGATTGGAAAAGCAAGAGATTTTCAATCTCAGAGTTCAGCCGGGATATCGATTCGAAAGGCGATATGTATTTTCATCCGAATTGAGATATGGAAATCAATTGAACGAGAGCGAAAATTTGAGCTCCAGAAATTTCAATATCGTGACTTATGAAGTGCGCCCACGGTTGGATATTCAATTTGACAGATCCTTTCAAGCCGGAACAGGAGTGGGATGGGTGAGACGCGAAGATCGTGCTCCCGAAATTCCTGCAGAATTGCGAGGTTTCAGTACTTTCATTGAGACCAGACTGTTTCTTAACATGGGTTTACAAAGCAATGCGAGAATTGAACGTAGGTCTAATGAGATTATCGGAGAGACGAGCAGCTTAGGCAGCTTTGAACTTACAGATGGAGCCGGAGAGGGTACAACGTGGAATTGGAACCTTCAATTAAACTATAGAATTAGCGATTTTATGCGTGCAAGTTTGCAATACGATGGAAGAACAATTGCGGATAGACCTACGGTACAATCTGTGAGAGTAGTATTTAATGCTGTTTTTTAAGGTTAAAAAATAAATCCATTTTCTCGTCAGGAGATTTAAGTATTTAGAATTTGTAAAGATAGTGGACTAATTAATATTCGGGGTGCAGGGGGAATCAGAAATGTGTATTTTAATCTGTGTCAAAATTATTGAATACTAATACCAGTCTTTGACATTTAGAGTAAAATAGTCTATAATTTTGCATCAAAATTTACATTAAAAACACAAGATAATCGGAGATATATATGACTTCGTCGTTGAACATTCTTCTTTACCAGGCTGGCGTAGAAGAAGGCCTATTTAACATGCTGGTTCGTTACTTTAATGAAGGTGGTACCTTCATGTGGCCAGTATTGATATGTCTAATTCTTGGTCTGGCAATCTTTCTGGAAAGATTAATCAGTCTCAATAGAGCTGATATCAATACCAGACAATTTATCGTGGATGTGAAAGAAGCTTTACAAAATGGTGGTGTAAGCGCTGCTGAAGAACTTTGCTCACAAACTCGTGGTCCTGTTGCATCAGTTTTCCAAGCCGGTCTATTACGTGCCGACGAAGGTTTAGATGCTGCTGAAAAAGCAATCCAATCTTACGGCTCAATCGAAATGAGCTTCCTTGAAAGAGGTTTGGTTTGGTTATCATTATTTATTGCACTTGCGCCACTTTTCGGATTTACCGGAACAGTAATCGGTATGATTCAGGCCTTCGATGCTATTGAACAAGCCGGTGACATTTCTCCATCACTTGTAGCTGGTGGTATTAAAGTTGCCCTTTTGACAACAGCTAGCGGTCTTATTGCTGCTATTATTCTTCAAGTCGGTTACAACTATTGTGTATCCAAAATTGACAGACTTGTAGTTGATATGGAAGAGAGCTCTATCGTATTGATTGATTCTATTGCTTTGCTGGAACAAGGTAAGCCGCTTATCACACCTGAGACCTCTGAAGGTTCTACAGCGCCGGCAGCCCCCAGCGATGACAAAGAATAATCGCAGTACGAATTAGCAGGAAATCATTATGAATGCACCTTTGATATTTTTATCACTCACTATTGCAATGGTAGGTATCGGATTTCTGGGTATTGCCGCCTTTGGCTTGAAGAATGTTGCACAAGGAAAACATGAGACTCAAAAGATAATCATGGTTCTAATTCCTTTTGTGATACTTCTTGTATCCTATCTGATTACCGGAGCCTGGACAGATGCGGGCTTACTTACAATGATAATCACCATTGGTATTTTGGGATTAATCATTGCCTTAAGTGGTTTGCGAAACACATTCAACTTCTAATACAGGAAGGTTTCTATGTTTTTGAATAAAAGAGGCAGGGAAGGAGCCGAAATTCCTTCCTCCTCAATGGCTGATATAGCATTCTTGTTACTTGTATTTTTCTTGGTAGTAACTACTATCGATGTGGATACAGGTATCGGTATGCAACTTCCGCCACCACCAGATGATTCTGAACCTCCACCAATTCGTGAGCGTAACCTGATGAACATCCTTGTAAATAGTCAGGGGATGGTTCTAATAAATCAGGAGCCCGCAGGAATTCACGAGGTAAAAGATTTGGTGATGAATTTTGTGGATAATGCCAACCGATCTCAGGATCCAAATCTTAGTGAGTCGCCACAACAGGCTATTGTTTCTATCAAAACAGATAGACAAACGCCTTATGAAATATTTGTGTCCATGCTCGATGAGGTGATTGGAGCCTATCGGGAGTTGCGAAATCAAGCTGCGAGAGAACAATTCGGGGTTGACTACGCTACTTTCAGGGATCGTGTTGCCCGCGATGAGGATATCATCCGGCAAACATATCCTCAGAATATATCTTTGGCTGAACCAGATCAAGGAAACTAGAGGTACTAATTATGTCAAAATTTAAAAAGAAATCTAGTGCCAAGCAGGAAGTACCAACTTCTTCGCTTCCGGATATTATCTTTATGCTTCTCATCTTCTTTATGGTTGTAACCGTACTTAGAGAGGTTACCTTACAGGTGAGAGTAGAACTTACTGACGCAACAAACATCGAGAAAATCGAGCAGAAGCGTCTTGTTAGTTACATTTGGATAGGTCCTGAAATTCTTGGTGGCGGTAATTTTGGTAGTACCAAGGTTCAGATCGACGATGCTATTGTGGAAGACATCAATGCCATTCGTCGCTTGATGTATGATAAACTCATTGAGGAACCAAGACTAATTGTTTCTCTTAGAGTGGATAAAGATTCCGAAATGGGATTGGTTTCTGATGTAAAACAGGAACTCCGCCATGCCGGAACACTTCGAATAAATTACTCGACATTACGCACCGTTAATTAAGCGTACTTTTATATCTCTATATTGTGTTCAGGCAATCCCGGTGATCGGGGTTGCCTGTTCTTTTTTGTGAAATCACCATTACTATGTCTAATAATAAATTCACTACTATCTCCACTATTGGCCGCCAGGGCTTGATTCAAAAAATTGCAGATTCTTATTCTGATTCTACCAATGAGGTTCCTGTTGGGATAGGAGATGACGCAGCTGTTCTTCGAAAAAATGAGAAAGAATTCGGACTACTTAGTTCTGAAACTTATACCGAAGGCGTGGATTTTGATCCAACATTTACACCAATGCACCACCTTGGGGCTAAATTACTCACAGCCGCAGTTAGTGATATTTATGCTATGAATGGCAAGCCTACTGCTATTTTGATAAACCTGGCAATCCCCAACAGAGTATCTGTCGAAATGATAGAACAACTCTATAAAGGTTTCCAACAAGGCTGTAAAGATTACGATTGTACCATTTCCGGTGGTGATGTTTCTGCAAGTCATGGGGCTCTCACAATTTCTCTATCAGTGTATGGAGTTGTTGAGCAAAACAAACTTGTACGCAGAAAAGGAGCTAAAATAGATGATGCCATTTGCCTTTCAGGGGATATTGGTGGTGCGATGGCCGGACTCAGAATTTTACTTCGTGAGAAGCAACATTGGCAGGATTCCGGCATAGAGGTAATGGAACCGGACTTGAGTTCTTATCAATATGTAGTTCAAAGACAATTACTGCCGTTTGCCAGAAAAGATTTGATTTCAGGCTTTGAAGAAAACAATATCGTACCGAGTGCCATGACAGATATTTCTATGGGACTGATAAATGATCTCAGTAATTTGTGCAGGGCTTCTGAAGTGGGAGCGTATATTTATCAGGCAGCAATTCCAATTCATTTGGAAACCAGAGATGTTGCAAACGAACTGGAAGAAGAAGTTGACAAATACGCCATGTTCGGCGGGGAAGACTATGAACTTCTGTTTACTTTACCCGAAAAAGATGTGGATGCCTTCTCAAAAAAGTTCAATGATTTTGTAGTTATTGGTAAAATCAATGTCCAAAAAAATAGCGTGAAAGTTCAATTAGCTGAAGGCGATATTTGGGAGTTTGAAGACGGAAAGCAAAAAATATAAGCGACTGCTTATCGAATATTTGGTGAGCTGAGTATGATTCCGCCTTTTTTCAGGTCGTTTATATGCTCTTCCAACCAAGTGATAGTAGTTGGTGATATTCTGAGGAAAGCTTTCGGCGCCTCTCCACGAAAGGCACTTTGAGAAAATCTTAATAAATCCTGCTCAAAAGCAAAACGCCCATTTCTTTCTGAAAGCAGATAGATGTTGGACGCTTCAATTATCCTGATATTTTCTTGT
>SKIC01000193.1 GCA_007116685.1 Balneolales bacterium | reverse complement strand
CTTTTGCAATATTTCCAATTCCTGCACTCATTACTGCAATAATTAATGAATCTGTTTCTCGCTATCATTCTGATTTATCTAGCTTACACAAGCTCAATTTTAATCAGAAATTTATTTTCGATATCCAAACTAGAGGATTTCCTCCCAAATGAAAAAATAGAGGTTTCCCAAAGTCCTGTAATAAGTATTTGTATTCCTGCCAGAAACGAAGAACGAAGCATCTCGAAATCAGTTGAGGCTGCTTGCAGGTTGTCTTATACTGATTTTGAAGTTATAGTGCTTAATGACCAATCAACCGATGCAACCGGTGATATTCTGAACTCATTGCTGGAAAAATTCCCCAATACACTTAAAGTAATTCAGGGAACAGAAAAGCCATCAGATTGGCTGGGAAAACCTTTTGCATGCCATCAATTATCCAAGCATGCTAGTGGTGAGTATCTGATTTTTGTGGATGCAGATACCATTTTATCTGATGAAGCTGTGTCTGCTGCACTAAATGTAATGAGAAGCAACAATCTTGGTTTTTGTACAGTTTGGCCACGACAGATTACAGATAACGTTTCAGAAAAAATTATCATACCTCACGTTTATTTTGCTCTTTTAACCTTATTACCCTGGCATTACACAGAACGCAAACCCAAATGGATGCCAAACTTCTTTCATCAAAGATTTAAGGATATGTTTGCGGCAGCCTGTGGCCAATATGTGATGTTTACAAGAGAAGCCTACCATCAAATTGGTGGACATGAATCTGTTAAAAATGAAGTAGTTGAGGATGTGGCTCTAGCTAAGATGATAAAGAATGCTGATATCACCATGAAAATGCTTTATGGCAGCACTCAGGTTGCTTGTAGAATGTATGAGAGTCATCAAGAGGTATGGCAAGGATTCAGAAAGAACTTCTTTGCTGGATTTTCTTATAACCTATTCCTTTTCCTGATTATGGCAATTATTCACATTGCCGTATTTCTTGTTCCTATTGGTATTTTACTTGCGTCTCTATTCGTGGATATGAGTTCTGAAATAATAATGCTTAGCCTTTTAGCATTCATGATTGTGCTTGTTCAAAGAGCTGCCGTACAGAGATTGATGAGCCTGCCGCTGCTATATTCTTTCACCCATCCTATAGGGGTAATTTGGTTTCAAATTCTTGGCCTAAGGTGTATAAGCGATTATTTGTTAGGGAAAAAAGTAAGTTGGAAAGATCGACAGGTCAACTAAAAAAATCGCTTTTTATGACATTCGTCTTTGAATTCAATCTTAAAGTTTTCTATATATAAAGAGTGGATCACATTCACGCTCTTTAATACTCTGCATGAAAGAAATTCTTCACCGCTTTTTGCGGTATCTAACTATTGAAAAAAACGCGTCTAAACATACCATTTCGGCATACAGAACCGATTTGGAGCAATTCTTGATTTTTTGTGCAAGAGAATTCGAAGTATCTGAAGAGGATGTCATCCTCGATCATATTCAGAGAATCACCATTCGGGTTTGGTTAGGAGAATTAACTGAATCAGGATTGAGTAAAACAAGCATATCCAGAAAGATTGCAGCCATTCGTTCTTTTTTTAAATTCGCTTTTAAACGTGGATTCATTCAGAAAAACCCGGCTCATCTGCTTATGCCACCAAAAAAGGGAAAACGATTACCAAAGGTAATACCTGAGTCTGACTTGGAAAGAATGTTTGAGTTGATAGATCGCTCAACAAAGGAAGGTGCTCAAGAGGCAGCCATGTTAGAACTTTTTTACAGTACCGGTATCCGATTGTCGGAATTGGTGAATTTGAATATATCTGATATAGATTTCGCTAATCGGCAGATAAAGGTAATGGGTAAAGGAAGCAAGGAGAGAATTGTTCCCTTTGGAGATGCTGCGGCAAATGCCTTGAAAACTCATTTCGAAAACCGACAAGATTTTAAAACAGATAAAACCTCTTCAGATACAAATGCACTCTTTTTTTCCGTTTCCGGCAAACGCATCTATCCAAAAGCCGTGCAAACTATGGTAAAAAAACATCTGATGAATGTGAGTGAAGTCACTCAAAAGAGTCCTCATGTACTCAGACATAGCTTTGCTACGCATTTACTTAATAATGGAGCTGAAATTCGTGTGATAAAAGAAATGCTGGGTCATGCTAATCTTGCTGCAACGCAGATTTACACAGGAACCAGCGTAGAGCATTTAAAGAAAATTTATAACAAAGCCCATCCAAGGGCTGATTAACCATTAACACTAAACGGAGCTGATTATGAATACCCGTTTCACCGCAAGACATTTTAACGCAAGCCCTAGATTACAAGAGCACGCTCTTGATGCAGTAACCAAACTCGAGAAATTCTATGACGGTATTCTTGATTGCGATATAGTATTACAACCCCACCCTGATCCCGTAGATTCACAGCGAGCTGAACTTAATGTCAAGGTATCCAAAGACTTACTAACTGCTACTGAAAATGCTCCAACCTATGAGCAGGCACTCAGCAACGCCATAGACAACATGGTACGGCAGTTAAAAAAGTATAAGAGCAAAAGATTTGAACGCTAATTGGAATCAACATGCCATTTGGAACTCACTCACCTATACCGCAAAATGAGAAAATCAGTGTTTCTGAAATGATTACTCTGCTCAGAAACAAAGTTGACGTTGAAATTACGGCATGTGTTTCTGAGGAAAACTGCGCTAATAAATCTATTAGCGAACCTGAACTACACAGACCCGGCCTTGCTTTAGCCGGGTTTGTGGACTTATTTACACATCATAGAATTCAGATTTTCGGAAATACTGAAATTCGATATCTGAATAGTCTCTCAAAAGATGAACAAGTTAATGCTTTTAATAGTCTTACAGAGTTTGATATTCCTTTAATTGTTACTACTGATGGTAATAAATTGCCTGAACACCTAACAGATCTTGCTAATAATAAAGATATCCCCGTTTACTCTACTCCTGTAGAAACTACAAAATTCATGTTTCTGGCTAGAGATCTACTTGAAGATCAGTTTGCTATACAAACCGTGATTCACGGTTCTATGGTGGATGTTTACGGTATTGGGATTATGATTGCCGGTAAATCAGGGATTGGGAAAAGCGAAGTAGCTTTAGATTTGGTTGAAAGAGGTCATCGACTGGTCACAGACGATGTATGTATTCTCACCAAAAAAAATAATGTTTTAATCGCTTCTGCATCTGAGGTAAACCGCCATTTTATGGAAATTCGGGGTTTAGGTATTGTAGATGTAATGTCGATGTTTGGAATACGCTCAATCCGCTATCAAAAAAGACTTGAAGTGGTATTAGAACTATTTTTATGGGACGAAAAGGAAAATATTGATCGCACTGGTCTTGATCGTGAATACATTACGATTATGGATGTCAAAATTCCTTTGATCCGACTCCCAATCACACCCGGCAAGAATATAACCGTGATCGCAGAAGTAATCGCAATGAACCATTTGCTATCACATTATGGTTATGATGCAGCAAAGAAATTTCAGAATATCGTAAAACAGACGATGAAGAATAGAAAAGTTGGAGATCCACGTATAAAGAGGTCCGTAAAATATTTCGAGGGCGATTTTGAATAACAAACCTAACATGGAGTCTGTATGTGCTATTTGATTGCTCAGATGAAATGATTAAGTTTGTGAAATGTGTTCGTTCGACAAACAAGAATAACTGAAACGCATAGTTTTGAAAAATTACTTTTACTACGACGAGAAAGAATGCAAGTTTATTCCGGTTAGGTACAATACTACCGATCGTCTTATATATACTGCATCATTATGGATTCTTTGTGGAGTCGTTTTAACCGGCTTATCCATGATATTTCTCTCTAATGTTGCAGGTACTCCTTCAGAGATTGCCCTTCGTGCTGAGAATAAAGAATTGGCAAAACAGTTAAGATATACGCACTCTACTATCACACATCTTGATACGCAGTTACAACTACTTGCCGAAAATGATAACGAACTCTACCGAACAGTATTAGGAGTTGATCCAATTCCTTACGAAGAGCGTCAATTAGGTGTTGGTGGTAGTGACCCATTGGAAGGTTTTGATGCGTTTCAACCCCATACTTCTGAGTTACTCAGATGGACTATCAGCAATGTAGAAAGTCTCGAACGACGCGTTGGTATTCAAAAAGTTAGCTTTGAAGAGATAAAAGAATACTATAACGAAAATCAACAAAAACTTCGCAATCTTCCTATCACCCGTCCTGTTGATGGCGTTATCCTCAGTGGCTTTGGAATGAGAATGCACCCTGCCCTTCGCTATCGCAGGCATCATGATGGTGTGGACTTTAGAGCTAGAATAGGGACTCCTATTTACGCTACTGGAGACGGCGTAGTAAAATTTTCTGGTAGACGTGGTACTTACGGATTACTTCTCGAAATTGATCATGGTTTTGGCTACGAAACCAGATTTGCTCACCTCTCTCGATTTGAAGATGGTATCCGCCCGGGAACCAGAGTTCGCAGAGGTCAAATTGTTGGCTACACGGGAGATACAGGAATCACTACTGGTCCACACTTACACTATGAGATTAGAAAACATGGTCGCGCTGTAAACCCCGAGAATTATATGTTTGCTGACCTCACACCTGAGGAATACAGAGAGTTTAGAAGAATTTCTGAAGCCACCACGATTTCAAGTTCTGAGTAAATCCCTACGGATTAAAACTCATTCTGCTAAGCCTACTCTTTTGAAAATAGTATCCACTTGTTTCAAGTGATTATTGAGGTCAAAAGCCTGCTCTATTTCCTCATTAGAAAGACTTTGAG
>SKIC01000081.1 GCA_007116685.1 Balneolales bacterium | reverse complement strand
CCAGATTTTTTAGGACGCAAATCATCCAAAGTCTGGCAAATGGTGGTTACAACGTCAATGTTTTTCTTCTCATTATGTCCACCGATGTTGTACGTCTCACCCAATTCTCCGGTTTGAAGTACGCGATATAGCGCTCTGGCGTGATCATCCACATACAACCAATCCCGCACATTATCGCCCTTGCCATATACAGGTATGGGCTCTCCACTCAGAGCCTTGATGATAACTACCGGAATTAATTTTTCCGGAAACTGATACGGTCCGTAATTATTGGAACAATTAGTAACCAACACAGGCAAATTATAAGTATGAAACCAGGCTCTGGCTAGATGATCTGAAGAAGCCTTGCTCGAAGAATACGGTGAGCGGGGATCGTAGGGAGTTTCTTCAGTGAATAATCCGGTTTCGCCGAGTGAACCATACACTTCGTCAGTAGATACGTGTAAAAATCGAAACTTATCTGCCTTTTCAGTGTCTATGGATTTCAGATAAGCCCTTGCTTCCTCCAATAAGGTGTGTGTTCCGTTGATGTTTGTCCGGATAAACTCTGCAGAGCCGTCGATAGAGCGATCCACATGAGATTCGGCGGCAAGGTGCATGACCGCATCGGGCTGATATGTTTCGAAAATGCGTCTGATTTCAGTGGCATCGCAAATATCCACTTGCTCAAAATGATAGCGATCCGAGTCTGCAATAGGCTCGAGCGATTCAAGATGGCCGGCGTATGTGAGCTTGTCTACATTTACAACGGTGTGATTGGTTTCGGAAATCAAGTAACGAACTAAGGCAGAACCGATAAATCCTGCGCCTCCGGTAACAATAATTTTTTGCATCTGAGTTTTTATAAGGTAGATTTGTTTTTCAGGCAATAAGATAGGCGGATAATTCAAAATTTACACCCTGTGAATTTCTTTTCCACAATTGTAAATAATCTGATTTATTTTACGATATGCGAATTACCGATGAAATGGCTGATTTTATTAAGACAGGTTTGAAAAAAATCGAGCCTGATTCGAAGGTTTATTTGTTTGGTTCTCGTACCGATGATCAAGCCAAGGGCGGCGATATTGATATTCTTTGGTTAACCTCTGAAAAAATACCTTCTTCCAGAATCAGACCATTTCGCATAGGTTTTTTCAAAAAATTTGGGTGGTAAAAATTAGATATTGTGAATTTCACATTTACAGATGATGCTGCTTTTAAGAACATTGCGCTGGAAACGGCATTAGCACTTTAAATTATGGTAAGTAACAGCAATATTATGATCTTAAATGAAAATTATGAACTGCTACTACAGAGTGTTATTTATGTTTTTTTCATATAAAAAAACCTCACCACAAAAAATGTGATGAGGTTTTTAAATGAGATATGTAACAGCGTAACCTAAGCTTCCAAAAGCTTTTTCATGGTTTCGCCGATTACAGCCGGACTTTCACAAACGGTGATGCCGGCTTCAGACAAGGCTTTCATTTTTTCCTGAGCTGTTCCTTTTCCTCCGGAAACAATAGCTCCGGCGTGTCCCATTCTACGTCCCGGAGGTGCCGTTCTACCTGCGATGAAAGCTACAACCGGCTTACTAACGTGTTCTTTGATGTAAGCAGCAGCTTCTTCTTCAGCAGTACCACCAATTTCGCCTATCAAAACGATAGCGTCAGTATCAGGATCATCGTTAAATAATTTGACGGCATCAATGTGTGTGGTTCCGATGACAGGGTCACCGCCAATACCGATGGCAGTACTTTGTCCTAAGCCAACTTTCGTAAGCTGATCTACAGCTTCGTAGGTAAGTGTTCCGGAGCGGGAAATTAACCCAATTCGGCCGGGACTGAAGATGTTACCTGGCATGATACCAATTTTGGCTTCACCCGGAGTAATGATACCCGGACAGTTGGGGCCAATCAGCACGGCGCCGTGTTTTACACACATTTCTTTAGCAACAATCATGTCTTTAACAGGAATGCCTTCTGTTATACAAACAATGACTTTTATACCTGCTAAAACAGCTTCCACTACTGCATCGCCGGCAAATGCGGGTGGCACAAAAATTACGGAAGTGTTGGCGTCAGCTTCTTTTACAGCATCAGCAACAGTATTAAAAACCGGACGATCCAAATGAGTGGTTCCTCCTTTTCCGGGAGTTACACCACCAACTACATTGGTGCCATAAGCAATCATTTGTTCCGCGTGGAAACTTCCTTCTTTTCCGGTAAAGCCCTGTACTACAAGGCGAGTGTCTTTTCCAACTAGTACGCTCATGCGCTAACCTTTTGTTTAATAATTTCAGATAAAATTTCGCAGGGAATATACCCACCCTGTATCCAAAGTGCCAATTACTTATGAGTAAAAAGCGGTTTTCTGAGAAGTTTTTTTTGAGGGATGGGATTGGGGTGTTTGTTGAATTCTAGCACAGAGAGTGTTTTGTAATTTATTTTGCAAGGGAACCGAAGAGACCTCCCCCAAACCCCCTCCATAAGAGGGGGGCTTATTTTATTTCCTATGTAATTACATAGTAGTTTTCTAAGGAGTCAAAAAAATCATTCTAAAACACAAAAAGCACTCTTTTGGAGTGCTTTTTGGGAATCTTTATTGATATTCTGATTAGTTGACAAGATTTGAGAGATCTACTACTGCTCGAAATCTTGGCTCCGAATGGCGTTCCAGATAGTAGGTAAATATTTGATTATCTAAATCAATATCCATCATCCATACGTTGGTAGCTGCTTCGGGGATTATTTCAGCGGTGACTTCATCAGCCGGGAAGTATTGACGAAGTGCAGAACCCTGGTTGTTGGCGAAGCCGCCATAGCCGTGATATGCGTTATTATCTTCCAGATATTCTTCTGTGCGATGGTCACCCAAATGATCGTGGAATAAGTGCAGACCTTCTTCACGCTTTTCTAGAACCCAGGTACCGTGCCAGTAATCGGTATCACGATACAAATCTATACGAATTACATCATCCTCACATAAAGACAGATGTGTTCTTAATTCTGTACCCACCAATGGATGAGCATCGTTCTCTGGATAGGTTGATCCACCAGAAAACATTTGCCCACAAAGGGATGTAAGATTGTTGAAGAAAGCATCATGAGGATGTATTTGTTCCGGTTGCTCTGATGAACCACAAGCCATGAAAATGACAGACAGAACAAGTATTCCGGTAATTTTTTGAATCAAAGTCATAGTAATTTTTTGAGTTAATTCTATTGTCAGGAATCAGGAAAGTACAGAAGCTTTTGTAAAAGTCATAACCCGGCTAATCTACTTAACCAGAAGCATCTTACGAGTTACCGCAAATTCGGCATTGGTCTGCGTAGCAGTTGCTGTCATGCGATAGAAATACACACCATTCGCAAAACCTGAGGCATTCCATGTTACCTGATACTGACCGGCAGGCATATTTTGCTCCTGAACAAGTGTTGCCACTCTTCTACCGAGAATATCATACACTTCAATTCTCACGTGAGATTCTACCGGAACCCAATACCCAATATTTGTGCTTGGATTAAACGGATTCGGATAGTTTTGACGTAATGAATATACGAATGGATTCTCTTCTTCAATGAAGAATGTCCATTGCTGATTTGATTGAACCACAGAGTTTTGGTCGGTTGCTTCTACAAACCAACTGTAGCTTGCGTTTTCAGAGAATAACTCAATATCAGAAGTAAATACGTACTGAGTGTTTCTCAGGTTTTGAGCTACGTATTCAAGGCCATCTTCACGTATAATCGTCAAGGTGTACAGAATTTCTGAACCTTCGATATCCTGAGTTGATTCCCATTCAAAGACAATATCTGCGAATTCGAGAGTGTCTGAATTTGCCGGATATAGCAGAGCAAAATCTTCAGGCTTAGAATTCACGAATCGAATGTCGATGGTGAGTGTACCCTCGCCACGTAATCCTTCCGGATCGCTTGCAGTAAGTGTTACCGGGATATCTTCTTCCAGGAATCGCAGACTCGTTGACAACATCAGTTGATTATTATCCTGTAATTCCACAATCAGATACTCGTCATTCTCATCATTTTGAATTGCAGATCTGGCACTTGATATCAAGCGCTCAACTCGTCTGCTTCTTTGCTCTGCAGGGCGTTTTCCATCCTGAACTGCACTTGCCGACATCTCCGGAGATGCAAACTCAGCTGGTACATTTATACTCCAAACCATTTCATCCGGACGGAACATATTATCTTGCACTATCCGATTGAGATCCACGTAAATGGTGTCGCGTTGATCAAATTCAACACGTTGATTTTCCACGATTGGAGCTCTGTTGATCTCCAGTACATGTATAAACATCTTCGCAAGAATATAATTACCAAACTGATCTGTGAGTCGGTACGTAAGACTATCCGTTCCTATAAATCCAGGATCCGGAACATACAGTGATCGGTTAAATTGGTCGGTTACTTCGGTATTTTCTTGCTCTATTCTATCCTCTGGATTTAAATCATCATCCAACTGGAATAAAGAACCATGACGAGGCATTTCTTCAACACTGGCATTTAATTCGTCTCCGCTTGGATCCAAAGCATTGAAAGAAACTACAAAGTCTTCTTCCTCATATAAAAGTACCGTAACTGTATTTCTGGCTCTTCTATTTCGGGTAACATTGACCAAATACAAATCATTTTGATTGATGGTAGCATCAATTCCAATTAACGGGTCATCGCCACCAGGAATATCCTCATCAAAAGTATGATACATATTGAGCTGCTTTTCGAGTCCGGTAAGTGTGACTGTCATGTTTGCTTGAATATCGGTTTCTGTAAGTGCACGCGACCATATTCGCACTTCGTGG
>SKIC01000055.1 GCA_007116685.1 Balneolales bacterium | reverse complement strand
CTTCCGTCTCCGTGCCTCTGTTTTGAAGCCTTTGTTTTAGAACTTCAAGGGAGGGAGGTTTCAGATAAATACTTAGAGCTTCACCGCCGTACAAATTTTTGACATTTAAAGCGCCGAGAACTTCAATGTCAAGCAAAACAAAATAGCCTTTATTTAATTGATTTTCAACTGCAGAACGCAGTGTGCCATAGCGAATTCCCTCATAAACCTCTTCCCACTCTAAGAAGGCATTTTCGTCGATTTTTTTCTGAAAAGTTTCAGGGCTCAGAAAATGATAATGAACACCGTCCACTTCATGTGCTCTTTTTGCCCGAGTGGTTGCAGAAACCGAAAAAACTACGTTCGGAAATTGCCTCATAACTTCGGCTGCAATGGTTGATTTTCCACCGCCGCTCGGTGCTACCAGGATAATAATTTTTCCGCGTTTTACTTCCTCAGACGACATTTTGAATTTGCTCGCGAATATTTTCCAATAATTCTTTAATAGCTACTACTTCATGAGCAATGGCGGCATCATTTGCTTTTGAGCCTATGGTGTTCGCCTCTCGGTGCATTTCCTGAAGCAGGAAGTTTAATTTTCGTCCGGTAGAGGTTTTCGCATTCAGGTTTTCCAGAAAATAATCCAAGTGTGCATCCATTCGAACAATCTCTTCGCTGATATCCATTTTATCAGCTAAAATTGTGATTTCAAGCTCTAAACGTTCGTAATCTACTTCATCTTTATCAATTAACTGAAGAACTCTGTCACGAAGTTTTGTTCGGACTTCTGGAATGCGACTTTCAGAAAGTTTTTTTACTTCATCAAAATGCGTTCTGATGGAAGCAATCCGTTCCGCCAAATCTTTTTGCAAAACGGCACCTTCATGTAAACGCATATCTTTGAGTTCCTTTAGCGCCTCATCCAAAGCTTTTTTGCTGACCTCAAGCAAAAGATCTTCGTCCTCATCCGAAATATCACGGCTGGTGAATAATTCTTTGAATTCCAGCAAGTGAGAAAGAGTAATCGGTTCTTTAATTCCGGCTTTATCTTTCAAAACTGTCAACAAATCTACATAGGAACTGACTTTAGCATCATTTAACTGCATGCTTATATCATCTCCGGAGGCTTCCAATTGCAAAGAAATATTAACCTTTCCTCTTTCAATATAGGTTTGAATCAGTTCTTTAAACTTGGGCTCAAAATGTTGTAGAGCCTGAGGTAGGCGATAGCTTGTCTCTAGATAGCGATTATTTACGGAGCGTAATTCTGCAATTGCAGTGTAGCCGGATTGGGTGTATTCGCCACGACCAAAACCGGTCATTGATTCTAACATGTAAGGGGGCTTTCTTTGGAATTATAATTTCATTTTCCGGCTCAGATAAATCTGATAAAGCTTTTTTATAGATGTGATTTCGCCTGGTTCCGCTTTTCTTCTGCTGTAAATGATTTTGTTATGCATAGCTTCGATAAAGGATGTTTCGTGATCATGCAATACAGCTGAAAAACGATCTTTATAAAGCAAATCGAGCATTCTTTCAGTATCCATAAATAATAAAGGGTTTTGAATGAGTTCGGTTTAAAATAGCGTTTAATTTTACCTAAGACAATGCAGTCCTAATTTAGGAATTACAAATCCGAATGATTTCATTAGCCATTTTATTGGCCTCCTTGGCAGTATTTGCTTCCGAGTAGATTCGAATAATCGGTTCGGTATTGGATTTTCTTAAATGAACCCAACCATGTTCAAAATCAATTTTCACACCGTCTACAGTTGATATCTTTTCATTTTGATAATGACGTTTGATATCCTCCAAAACTTTATCAGGCGCAATGCCGGTATGCAGTTCAATTTTATTCTTACTGATGATGTATTCCGGTAAAGACTTACGATATGCCGAAGCCGTAATTTTTTCTTCCGCAAAAAACTGAAGAATCATGGCTATGCCAACCAACGCATCGCGCCCGTAATGCAGGTCGGGATTGATGACTCCGCCATTGCCTTCGCCACCCATCACGCAGCCTTCCTCTTTCATTTTGGTAACTACATTGATTTCACCAACAGCAGAGCGGAAACATGGCAAACCGTATTTTTTTGCGATATCTTCAGAAATACGAGAAGAAGAGAGATTCACACAAACAGGACCTTTGTATTTGGCAAGATAAAAATCCAAGACGGCGGCAAGTGTGTATTCTTCGCCAAAAAGATCTCCTTTTTCATCAACAACTGCGAGACGGTCTGCATCAGGATCAGTTACAAAGCCAATATCTGCGCCTTTTTCTTTTACTTCATTACAGATGTCTTCCAAATGTTTAGGCAGAGGCTCGGGATTGTGCGGAAAGTTGCCATCCGGAATACAAAATAATTTGTGGACAGTTTTTACGCCCAATTCATCCAGTAATTGAGGCACGGCGTAAGATCCGGCGCCATTTACCGCATCTATCGCAACGGATAAATTGGCATTGGCTATTACCTCCCTATCGATATATGGTAATTCCAAAATCTTGTTGATATGCCAGGAGAGAATTCCCGGATCAGTGCTTACCTGACCAATCTTATCATGGCTAACAAATTTGAACGCTTTTTCATCTGCAATCTTCAAAACCTCTTCGCCCTGAGAAGCATCTAAGAATTCACTTTTTCCGTTGAGCAATTTTAAGGCATTCCATTGAGCCGGGTTATGGCTGGCAGATATTACGATTCCACCCTGTGCTTTGTGCTTGTGAACGGCCATCGCAACGGTAGGCGTAGGTACTATTCCCAGTTGAATTACGTCGCAACCAACTGACTGCAACGTTGCTGTAACAATACGCTCACAAAGTTCACCGGTGGTTCGGGAATCGCGCCCTAAAACTACGGTGCCTCCATTTAGCCAGGTTCCGTAAGCGGCAGTAAAACCAACCAGGTTTTCAGGTGTAAGTCCGCTACCAAAAATGCCTCTGATACCAGAGACAGAAATCATCAATGACATAACTATACCTTAGTTTAAAATGTTTTCAAGTTGAGCCCGCCATTCCCGTGCGCCGGGGAAATTCGGATTTACTCTTTCCAATTGTCGTAAAACTCTCATTGCTTCTTCAAACTCTCGATTTAATCCGTAAGCTCCGGAGAGATTAAACAGAGCCTGAGCATCATTTGCATCAAAAGTTAGTGCTTCTTCTAATAGTGCGATCCCCCGCGCCAAATTTCCTGCATCAACTTCTATTGCTCCCAGCATACGACAGGTAAAACCCGATGGCGAAATTGCATAGGCTTGTTCTAAATATGGCCTGGCCATTTCAAAATCATTCAAATCAAGCGCTATACGAGCGGCAAATACAAATGGAGAATCATTAAAAGGCTGTTCGCGCATTAAACCACGGTATTCTGCCAGCGCTTTAAAGGGCTGATTGTTTTCACGGTAATATTCTGCGAGTTGCACTTTACCACGATCCCAATTTAAACCTCGGTTTACAACGTTGAAGGCCAGGCTATCTGCTTTGCTCTGATATTGATAATTGCGTGGATATCTCATAGGGTCTGGCTCCAAAACAAACGGCCAACCGGTAACCAGCAATTCAATTCTATGCCAGGCCACTCTGTGATCAAACTCTGTGAGTTGCATGCCGGCTTTGTAATCATCCCAGGTTCTTTTTCTGCTCAAATCAGGATTTAGATTTTGGAACATATCATTCGAGGCAAATGCGTCATAAAAAGCCTGTCCCATCAGAAAATAACCTGCAGCGTTAGGGTGGAGGTGCTCCAGCATTAAATCAAAACCGATGATTCCGTTTTCAGCACGTTCGGTAAGATGCTCTTTTACTGGAACGTAATAGGTGTTTGGAAATTCCTCAGTCAGATTTTTTATGAGCGTATTCATTTCTGTAGATGCCCGAAACCTAAGTACATCTAAATCTCTGGCATATTGGAAAGTTTCGAAAGCTTCCGAAAAATTATTGGAGGAATACTGGCTTTGACCTTCAGAAAAGACTCTGTCAGCAGGGGGATGTTTTTCGGTCTCCTCAGAAAAAAATGGTCGCTGGTCTTTCAAGTTTGAAGCCAGACTCCCCAGAAATACCGGAATTCCCTCACGTTCAAATTGACGCAAAATAGCCCGCATGTTAGAGTTGAATTGAATCTTACCCAATTCATACACATCACTGTCTAACGGGATAGATTGTTCACGCACCATTCTTTGCATTAGCGTACCGCTTGGGTCTGCTCTATCGCTATTTCCAAGACGAGCAATGACGGTGCTTGTTTTGAGAATGCCTTCCCGTACCAGCATAAACGTTTTTAAACGCTGTAATCGTAAATAAGCGCGGACAAATGCGGGAAAAGCACCGAAACTCTCAGAAGAACCCACTCCAAGGGCGCCGAAGTATTCGTTATGACCGGCATATATAAAAATAGCATCAGGTTTCTGAGCGATTATCTCCCGAACCTGATCATACAAAGTGTATGTGTTTATGGCAGAGGTTGCCACATTGACGAGTTCTACGTGTTTGTCCGGCAAAACGTCCTGCAAAACATCACGGGTTACTCTCGAAAATGTGCCATTGAAACCGTAGGGATATCCGGCTGTAGTAGAACCTCCCATAACAAAAACGCGAAATCCATTTTCGGGCTTTTCGGCAAAGAAAATATCATTAGATGCAGAGGGGATGGTTTGCGTGTAAAAAAAGTAGCGCGAATTGAAATTACGGTTCGAGATTCCATATTTACCGTCCAATTGTTCCGGAAAAATGAATAAATCCTGATTCCCTTTGTAATCGCCAATTCTTAACGACATTTCAAGCAGGAAAAAGAATAGTGCCGGAATAGCAATGGCCAGAATAAGAAAAAGTCTCTTTTTTTCAGGACTT
>SKIC01000183.1 GCA_007116685.1 Balneolales bacterium | reverse complement strand
TGTTGGTTTGGGCTGCCGTGGCAGTCACAACCGCTTCTGCTGCAATTATGGTGATTGATGGCTCTGATTTAGGTTCCGATGTACAAGTATTGCCTCCTCCGCCGGGAAGACCTTAGAAGACCTTAGAAGACCTTTTCAGGCCTAAAGTAGCCTACTAAAGCAGAATCTCTTTAATCTCTACCCAGTCATTAGAGACATTGGTAGCGGTATTATCCCTCACATACGCATCAGAAATACCCGTGTAGAGAATGGATTTCATACCCATTCGATTGGCGCCAAGAATATCCGTGGGTTGGATGTCACCGATATGCCAGGAGCCTTCTGCCTTGGCGCCGGTTTGCTCAAGTGCAGAATCAAATGCTTTGCGGTCGGGTTTACTAACGCCAATTTCATCGCTGAAGACAAATCCGGAAAAATAATCGTAGATGTTCTTTCTGCGCAGATATTCCCTAAGTACCCTTCCAGGACTAAACATGGTATCAGAAATAATCGCCAAAGGGTATTTTTTGCTCAGTTCTTCGAGTGTTTCCACTAGACCAGGTGCTAAATCAGGCGGGCCATCATACATTGATTCCTGAAAAACGCGAACCAGCTCAGTTATTTCATTATCCGTTGGTGCAATATCCATGAATTTCATCATACCTCTAACTAATTCATCGGTAGTGAGAGTACGTTGGCTGCCCATCCAAATTTGATCAAATTCTTCGGATACTTTTTTTCGAGCCGATTGGACTAATTCTTCCGTAATATCAGACCGATATTTACCGCCAATTTCTCTAACTGCCTCTAAGCGTGCGTGTTGACGGGCTTCTCCACCGGTTTCTGCTACTACTATAGTGTTCCAAAAGTCAATACAAATTGCAGTCATTTTTGCTTAATGAGTTTAGATTTAATCAGGAAAACGGGTGAACTTTAGAAACCGTTCTGTTTCAAATGAAGTAATAACTCCCCCAAGTGTTCGAATTCAGGGATGGCGTGTTTTTTGATGAAATCCCTATCCCAGTCAGGCGTAAACCTGGAGCGAATTAAGTAAGCTTGCATATCGAGAGAAATAGCGGGTTTGATGTCGCTGAGTTTATCGCCCGCCATGTGACTTTGGAGAAAGTCTATATCATGCTCTGCCGCAGCCTGTTCGAACATTCCTGTATTAGGCTTTCTCAGTTTTAATAAGTCCGGGTTCAAATCCCCATGAAAATTTGGATGCCAAGGTGCGATATACCAGCCATCAATTCGGGCATCAACCAGAGCAAGTTGAGAATCAACCCAGCGATGTAATTCTAAAACGGTTTCCATAGTGAAATGACCGCGTGCAATACCGGATTGATTGGTTACTACAATTACCTTGTAATCGTTTTGATTCATCCATTTGATGGCATCAACCGCACCCGGACAAAAATCCCATTGCTCAGGAAGGTGCACAAAATCATAATCTATATTAATAGTTCCGTCTCTGTCTAGAAAAAAGGCTTTGTTGGGCATGATATTGTACCGTGGCTATGTTATAAGAAAAACGAAAGGATAAAATCATGCATGAATATAAACTAATTGAAAGCGGTAAGCCGCTAAAAGAAGCAAAAAATGCTTTAATTCTCATTCATGGTCGTGGAGGAACGGCCGAAAGTATCATTCCTTTAGCCGAAGAATTTCCTATTGAGGATTGCTACATCGTTGCTCCGCAGGCTACGGGGAATACTTGGTATCCGTACAGTTTTCTGGCGCCCGAAAAGCAAAACGAACCATGGCTAAGCAGCGCTGTTGATACCATTAAGCGTTTGATATCAGAAATCTCAGAACATATTCCCCAGGAAAATATTTACCTGATGGGATTCTCTCAGGGTGCGTGTTTAACGGCTGAGGTAGCTGCACAAGTAACAGGCAGATTTGCCGGAGTTGCTTCATTTACCGGTGGACTAATCGGGGATTCCATAAAAAAAGACCGCTATGAAGGCGGTGATTTCAAAGGAACACCTTTTTTCATCGGAACCAGCGATGTGGACCCACACATTCCAGTAAAAAGAGCAGAAGAAACGCGCGATATGTGTGAAAGCCTCGGGGCTAATGTCGTTCTAAAAGTGTATGAGAACATGCCACATACCATCATTCAGGATGAGATTACTACCGTTAAAGAGATGATGAATTTGTCATGAAACTTTTCTAAAAAAAATAGGCAGAAGTTAAGTTCTGCCTATTAGTTGATTAATACTTGTATATAACTATCATCCTCCGCTACGGATAAAGGGTCTTTGCTTGCAAGCTACTTAATCAAAATTTCAATTTTTTCTGTAGGGTCCATTCCGGCATTTCTAATCGAAATTTGCTGAGCTGATTTTTCAGCAATGTCTCTAAATGCAACAGCGGAAGCCGATTGTTCGTCTTTAAGCACAATGGGCAAACCTTCATCCCCACCTTCACGAACGGATTGTTCGATAGGTACTTCTCCTAAGAATGGCACTTGCAGTTTTTCGGCGAGATTTCTGGCACCGCCCTGACCAAATATGTAATATTTGTTATCAGGCAATTCGGGTGGAGTGAAATATGCCATGTTTTCGATAATTCCGAGTACAGGCACTTTCACCTTTTCAAACATGGCCACACCTTTGCGGGCATCGTCCAGAGCAACGGTTTGTGGCGTTGATACAACAATTGCACCAGTTAATGGTACTGTTTGCACAATGGTAAGTTGGATATCTCCGGTTCCGGGAGGTAAGTCCATAATCAAGTAATCCAACTCTCCCCAATCGGTTTCGCCCAAGAATTGTTTTACGGCACTGGAAACCATGGGTCCGCGCCAAACAACTGCTTGATCTGCTTCAACCATGAAACCCATAGACATTAATTTAATGCCGTGCTTTTCAAGAGGAATTACTTTTCGTTGTGTTGAAATATTAGGCCTTTCCTTGATATCAAACATGGTTGGGATACTTGGGCCATAAATATCTGTATCTACAAGACCCACTTTTGCACCTGCTTTATGCAGTGCAACGGCCAAATTTACAGCAACAGTTGATTTTCCAACGCCACCCTTTCCGGATGCAACGGCAATAATATTTTTGACATTTCTAAGTACGCTGGTAGCATCTTCCTGTTTTGTGGCCTGACTCTGTGTAACCTTGGAACTCATATTGGGAGTAACCTCTGCCTCAGGGTCTACCATATGTTTTACGGCATTGATACAAGCGCGCTCAATCTCTGCCTTCATGGGGCAGGCCGGAGTTGTTAGATTAACGGTGAATGATACATTTTTCCCATCTATTGAGATATCTTCGATCATGTTCAGAGTCACAAGATCTTTTCCCAGGTCGGGGTCTATTACATTTGAAAGGGCGTCTAAAATTTTATCTTCAGTGATAGCCATAAAAAGTTGCGTTTACTGCGTAAAAGTTTCAATTAAATAATGAATTTCGCCAACGATTTGACGCTGATAATGGTATATTTCAGATTGGTTTCATCTTTATCCAATCGTGATAACGCATTCATAATAGTAAGAATTCAGATATTTCGTAAGTAAACAAACTTATGCCGCAGTACATAAAGCAGAATAAGCCGGTTCGCATACTAGTTCCCGGGAATAAAATTATTGAAGAGCACTTCGGAAAGGCTTCAACTGAGCACTCGGATTATTCGTTGGCACACATGATTGCCCCTCCCGGATGGTCAGAACCAGCACAAAAGCCGGTATTTGATGAACTTACCATTATGATTCGGGGAAAAATGCAGATTACTACGGATGAAGACACCGTTACTTTGGAGGCCGGTGAATCATTTTTATCACCAAAAAACCGTTTGGTGCAATATGCTAATCCATTCGAGGAAGAATCAGAGTATTGGGCAGTTTGTATTCCTGCTTTTACTCCGGAGGGGGCACGGCGATTGGAAGAAAATCAACAGTAGAACAAAAATAGAATTATTAGTTAAAGATTAGATATGCTCACGAGAACACCATTTTTCGAGATACATAAAAAGTATAACGCCAAATTGATTGATTTTGGCGGTTTTGAAATGCCTGTACAATACGAAGGTATTAAAAAGGAACACATGGCTGTACGTGAGCGAGTTGGGATGTTTGATGTTTCGCACATGGGCGAGTTTTTCATCACCGGAAAGGAAGCCTTAGATTTGATTCAGCACGTTACTATTAATGATGCTACAAAATTATTTCCTGGCAGAGCTCAGTATTCTGCTATGTGCTATGAAGATGGAGGCATTGTTGACGATTTGATCATTTACATGATGTCTGAAGAAGAATATATGCTGGTAGTTAACGCCTCCAACAAAGACAAAGATTTGGACTGGATAAATCAGAACAACACTTTTGATGCTGTTGTAACCGACAAATCTGATGATATGTGCCTTTTGGCAGTGCAGGGTCCGCAGGCTCCCAAGTGTTTGCAATCCTTAACGGAAATAAATCTCGAAGCCATCAAATTCTATCATTTCGAAAAAGGTCATTTTGCAGGTTGTGATAATGTGATTATCTCAGTCACGGGCTATACCGGTGAAGCTGGTTTTGAATTGTATTTTGATAAGAATGAAGTAAACCCCGAAACAATTTGGGAAGCCATAATGGAGGCGGGAAAAGATTTCGATATTGCTCCTGCCGGACTTGGTGCTCGTGACACACTACGCCTTGAAATGGGTTACGCGCTTTATGGAAATGACATCAGCAAAGACACCCATCCATTTGAGGCTCGATTAGGCTGGATTACCAAACTGGATAAGGGTTCTTTTATTGGGAAAGGGGCTTTATTGGCAATAAAAGAAAAAGGAAGTGACCGAAAAACAATTGGGTTTGAAATGGCTGCTGCCAAAAAAATCCCACGTCAGGGTTACGAAGTAACAGACGGTGCCGGCACAGTAATTGGTCAGGTGACCAGCGGTGGTATGTCAGTCTTAAAAGATAAAGGCATAGGCATGGCCATCGTTTCAAAAGATGCTCTAGGCGAAAAAGAAAACGTTTTCATTAAGATCAGAAATAACGAAGAAGAGGCGATTGTAGTAACTCCTCCATTCATCAGGAAATAAACAAAAACACTATGAACACTCCATTTATTGATTTATTCTCCCATTACAGTGCGTTTCGAGAAGATGAGGTTAAAGACAGAACGGTTGTAGTT
This sequence comes from Balneolales bacterium, assembly GCA_007116685.1. Lineage (GTDB taxonomy): Bacteria > Bacteroidota > Rhodothermia > Balneolales > Natronogracilivirgulaceae > SKIC01. The sequence goes on along the minus strand of SKIC01000183.1, from coordinate 11,474 downwards.
ATTGATGTTTTGAGAGCCACTTCTAGCATTTCTGTAGCACTCGCTAATGGTGCTAAAAGTGTAATTCCGGTCTCTGATATGGGCGAAGCTGGTAAAATTGCTCAAAATCTGGATCCATCACGCTTTTTATTGTGTGGAGAAAAAGATGGTTTGAAAATCGAAGGTTATCACCACGGAAATTCCCCAATGGAATACACTGCGGAAGCTGTTGCAGAAAAAACTATAATTTTAAACACTACCAACGGTTCCAAAGCAATTACGAGAAGTGGTAATGCCGAAGAAGTTTTTATTGCTTCTTTTCTGAATATGACGGCTGTCGTTAATAAGCTAAAAGCCACAGAACGTGAAATTATGGTGATTTGCGCAGGTTGGAAGGGTCGGCTTTCTTTGGAGGATATGCTTTGTGCCGGAGCAATCATTTACAACCTGATGGATGGTAAATTATGGAAGACTTCCCGAGATGGTGCCAAAATTGCATTTGGATTGTATCAAAAATATGGTAAAAATATTAAGAGTGTAGTAAGTGACTCCAATCACGCAACAACACTAAAATCTCTGGGATATGAAAAAGATATCGCCTTTTGTTGCGAGGTAGATATGTTTGATTACGTGCCGGAATTAAAAGATGGAATGATTATCTAATTATTAAATGGCCAAATCAACTTCTAAAAATAATACCAACACAAGTTTAGTGGCTCCTGAAAGAAAGATTGAAATTTTAGGTGTTATAATTATTGCTATAGCACTATTGCTAGGCTTGAGCATTATTACACATCACCCTGAAGATATTCGAATAATCAGTCAGTTAGGGCTGGATTCTATTTTCAAGGCGGCTCAGGGGCCAGCCTTACGAATACAAAATGGACTGGGACCCTTGGGCGCATATTTGTCTTACTTTTTTGTCCATTATTTATTCGGTTACATCTCTCTGGTAATTTCAGTCATAGTTCTGGTTTATGGCTGGAAATTATTCCGACATCAGGATTTGAAAGCTCTGCATCCTCAAGCGGCATACTTTACTGCCATTATGATTCTATTTGCTTCCTTTCTAGGCTGGCTCAATATTGCACTAGGCAACGACATTCCGTCAGCAAGTTGGAGTGGTAGCGCAGGCTTTGGAATTGCATCAGCATTAGATATGATTGTTGGCCCTTATGGTCCGATCATCATTTTCGCCTCATTAGGTATCATTGCAATTCTCTTTTTTATTGATGGTGATATTCAGGTTACCATAGACCGTTTTAAAGATGGATTGGCGAAACTTCGTGGTAGAATGGAAGAGAGAAAAGAACAGAAAGCGAAAGAAAAAGCCGAAAGAGAAGCCAAGGCCAAGCTGGAAGCAGAGCAAAAAGAGAAAGAAGAATTTGAGCGTAAAAAGACCGAACAGGCCGATAGAGTTCTGAAAGCTCGTCAGCAGGCAGAGCTCAAAGAAAAGGAAGAAGCGAATAAGCCATCTATTGAAGAAATTGTTGCTCGTTCTAAAGAAATAGAGGAAGAGCGGTTACGACAGCGTCAGCAAGAGGATAAAGAACTTTCAGAATCAAAACCTAGGGTAATACTAGCGAAAGAGCGCAAAAAAGACGAAATGCCGGTGCCACAGAAGTCTGAAGATGACCTCGAAATTTCGGTGTATAAAGGCGAAGGCGATGAGGAAGCTGAGGATAAAGAAATTGAAAAAGGTCAGAAAACCATCTCTAAAGAAGTAAAAGAGGTTGCTTTCCGCTTTCCAACTCTTGATTTGTTAGATAATCCTCCGGAAGAGGGTAACGAGGTTGATCTCGAAGAAATCAACCAAAACAAAATGATTATCCTCGATAAACTCAATCGACATGGAATTGAAATCACAGGTATTGAGGCGATTGTTGGGCCAACGGTTACCTTGTATGAATTACAACCTGCGCCCGATGTAAAAATCAGCAAGATTGAAAGCTACGCCAATGATTTAAAAATGGCGATGGCCACTCATGGTTTGCGTATCATTGCTCCGATTCCGGGCAAAAGTAAGGTTGGTATCGAAGTGCCAAATCGTAAGCGGGAAATGGTTTCTATCAAATCGGTAATCAAAACCAAAAAATTTGCCGAAACCAAAATGACCTTGCCAATTGCCTTCGGCCGCACCATTGAGAACGACGTATTTATGGTCGATCTCCATAAGTTACCTCACTTGCTTGTTGCCGGAGCAACCGGTTCGGGTAAATCGGTTGGTATCAATACGATAATTACCTGTTTGCTATACAAATGTCATCCTAAGAACTTGAAATTTGTATTAGTAGATCCTAAAAAGATTGAATTATCTCTGTACAGAAATATTCAAAATCACTATTTGGCTACCTTACCTGATGCTGAAGAGCCCATCATTACAGACACTAGTAAAGTTCTCGAGACCTTGAACTCCGTTTGTAAAGAAATGGATGACCGTTATGATTTGCTCAAAATGGCTATGGTTCGGGATATCAAATCCTACAATGAAAAACATAGTGGTGGCACTCTTGAGGCCGATTTGGGTCACAGACACCTACCCTACATTGTAGTTATTATTGATGAGTTGGCAGATTTGATGATGACTGCCGGTAAGCAAATCGAAGAGCCGATTGCCCGTATTGCCCAGCTTGCCCGCGCGGTAGGTATCCACTTGGTTGTGGCCACACAAAGACCATCCGTAAATGTAATTACAGGTACCATTAAAGCAAACTTCCCTGCCCGCTTGGGATACCGTGTGGCTTCCAAAGTCGATTCAAGAACTATTTTAGATACTATGGGCGCCGATCAGCTTGTAGGTATGGGGGATATGTTATTCTCGGCCGGTAGTGGTATGATTCGTGTTCAAAATGCTTTTGTATCTACCGAAGAAGTTGAGCGCATTACGGAATTCATCGGAAATCAGATTGGATTTGGTAAGCCCTATTATCTGCCTGAAATTGAAGACGAATCCGCAGAAGCCGGTCCATTGGATAAATCAGAACGAGATGATTTATTCGAAGAAGCAGCCAAGGTAGTCGTTTTGCATCAGCAGGGCTCTGTATCCTTACTGCAAAGAAAACTAAAACTCGGTTACAACCGGGCGGGTAGAATCGTTGATCAACTTTTTGCAGCAGGAATTGTGGGGCCGTATCAGGGAAGCACAGCCCGTGATGTTTTAATAAAAGACGAAGATGAACTTGCAGAACGTCTCGCAGAAATAGACGAATGAGATTCGCATATCTGATCATATTATTCATATTACCGATACAAGCTGTTTCTGCTGATTTGCCTCAGGAGTTCCGGCAGTTCATAGATCGATTCGAGCAGGGCGAGGGGCTAACAGGCCAGATGCAGCATGTTTTTAGAGATGGATTTACCGGCGAGCAAACATTCCATCAGGGCGATATCGTAATTTCAGGCGATAAATATCTGATTCGTGTAGATAATCAAACGATTTTTGTTGATGGGATGATATCACGCGTTTATAGTGCTACTGAAAACAAGGTTATCATTAGTGATTACTTTCCTGAAGAAGACGAATTTGCTCCCTCCCGCTTTTTTTCCGCTCCGTCAGATCTTTATCAAGTAAGTGTTGAGCGTTTTGAAGATGGCACCGTGCTTATTGAGTTAGTTTCGGATGATCCTTTTGAGATATTCACTAAGGTTAGTATCACCATAGATGAAAATAGTCTTCCCCTCGAAGTAATAGCCATAGATCAGACGGAGAATATTTTCACTACACAATTTGAAGAAATTCGATTTATGTCCGTCGCGGATCTTCCTTTCGATTTCTCTTATCCTGAATCCGCAGAAATTCTTGATTTAAGGGAATGAGCATACAAAACTTCGGTAAGTTTATCATAAGTATAATAATCGGGGGATTGTTCCTTTGGTTGGCGCTGCGAAATGTATCTCTTTCAGAAGTTCAGGAATCCTTGCAGCAAATGTCGTATGGCTGGATTCCCTTTTATGTTCTGGTAACCTTGATGGCTCATTATTCCAGGGCTGTTCGTTGGCAACAATTATTTGAGGCTCAGGAAGATAATCGCTTACCCTCTAAGAGAACGTTGTTTAACGGTGTGATGCTTGGTTATTTGTTGAATTACGCTATTCCACGTCTCGGAGAGCTCTCAAGAGCCGTTTATGTGACTCGTATTGAAGGTGGCTCAAATTCCAAAACCTTAGGCACCGTATTTCTGGAAAGAATTGTCGATACCGTAATGCTTATGGTAATGCTTCTGTTCATCGTATTCTTTTTTGTCTCCGACCCTCAGGCAATTCGATCGATATTTGGTGAAGACACAGTGGACCTGGCCAAAATTTTATTTGATCCCATAAATGTAATTTTGGTTACCGTTTTTATCCTGCTTGGGCTTGTATTGCTTTGGTTGATAAACAAAACATTCATGTCGAATACCGAAAATGCGGGCTTGTTTACCACGGCATATCTTAAGATTAAAGAAATACTGCTTTTGTTTTCTGAAGGGCTTTTATCTCTCCGGTTGGTGCGCAACTGGGGTTTGTTTATTGGAAGCACTATACTAATCTGGTTCGGATATGTCTTATTGGCCTACATACCTTTCTGGGGATTCGATATGGTGTCTGTTTACGGACTTGGAATGCGGGAGGCTTTCGTGATTATGGTGGTTTCTGCCATTGGTGTTGCCTTGCCCTCACCGGGTGGTGTAGGAACATATCACTGGTTTGTGGGCCAAACTTTGATAATAGTTTATATGGTACCTTCAGGCCTAGCAATGACTTATGCTATTGTAACACATGCCGTTATGTTTTTCACGGTAGTTTTAATTACAGTTATAACACTAGTTTTTAGCGAACGCTCATTTTCTTTATTCCAATTACTTAAGATTCAAAAAAATAAAGAGTAGTTTTTTTAACTTACTTTACCTTAATTATTTAAGGAACAATTTTTGCTTAAGAATTGTATAGAAATTGACGAGAACCTGTAGATAACAAATTCAAATAAATGCTGAGATTAGGTTTAATAGGAACAGGGTTTGGACTGGAAGTGCAGGCTGATGCATTCAAGTACAATCATATTTTTAAAATGGTTTCGGTTTGCAGTAAAAATGCAGCAGAAGCCAAAGTAGCTAAAAAGGCTGCCGGCTTTTCTACCTGGTACGATGATTGGAAAACCCTGATAGACAAAGACAAACTGGACATCGTAAGCATATGTACACCTAATTATCTGCATTACGAAATTGCCAAATATGCTATCGAAAATGATAAGCATGTAATTTGTGCTGCCCCGTTTACCACTACAGCAAAAGAAGCGGAAGAACTTGCAGAACTAGCAAACCGAAAAGGAAAAGTCTGCGTAGTAGACCACCACTTGAATTTTCTTCCTGCACGTAAGTTTGTAATCAAACTGTTGAAAGACGGTAAAGTAGGCCGTGTATTCACAGTTGAAAGAAATTACTTTTCCCGAGACCGGTTTTTCCCTGAGACTGAAAAAAAATGGCAAAACTCAGCCGAACTCGGTGGTGGTTTATTCTTCAGAAATGCTTGCCATGATGTAGATTATCTACTTCGTGCGGTTGGTGGTGTTAAAAAAGTATCTCTGAATACCCACACAGCCAGAGCAACGGTACAAAACAGCGAAGGCGAGCTGACAAACATCACTGCAGATGACAGTTTTCAGTTTCATATAGCTTTTCATAACGGTTCTCGAGGCATTATTTCCCAAAGTGCAACTTCGCCAAATAAAGAAACCAATGAGTTTATCTTCCACGGTGAAAAAGGCTCTTTGCTCTTGAACAACGATAATGAAATCGTGTTCTACGATTTGAATGGCGAAAAGGAAAGGATCGCTATTCCGCCAAATTTTCAGATTACCTCTCTCCCGGGGCACCGACAGCGCTCTCCTTTCTACATGTTCACGGAAGTTATTGCTACAGCTATATATAACGAGAGTCCTGTTACGCCAACTTTTGACGAGGCAGTTCATATTCAACGAGTTATTCAGGCTGGTTTAGACAGTAATAAATATCATCAATGGATTGAAGTAGGTTCTGATATTTCAATCACAAATCAACCGCAACAACAATCTCAGTCGGTTAACAAGATTTTTGAATAATTTGCGTTCTCGATTTCATATTTTATAATGTTGAAATAGTCTCGCACCAATTATTCTAAAACCGCTCATGCGATTTCTTCTTTCGCTTCTTGTTTTATCATTCTCCGGTCTTTTTTCTGTATTAATTGCTCAGCAACAATCACAGCAGGCCGGTTCACTTCTTCCTGATATCAATCCACAGGACATAGAAATCCGCGGTGATTTTCAGGCTCGTTTTGTGGGATTAAGTCGCCAACCCATTTTGGGATTTGATCCTCGCCCAAGAGTTTTTCAAATCGATCCCAATCGCATGCCCTTCATCGAATCTGCCGATGAAGTCTTGGCAACGGTTTCTATTACTGATTTGGAAAGGCCAATCAGCCCTGATTATGATCCTATCCATATACCCAGGCAGAATCACACATTCGCTCGTATGGGTTTTGGTATGTTTTCATCTCCGTTTGCAGATGTACAACATGAAAGCAGATTATCTGACAATGCTATCTTATTAGCAGATGCACATTTTCATTCCAGTGCCGGGCACATGGATGATGAAAACACAGCGTTTCGACGTTCTGCACTGCAATTATCCTATAATATATTTGGGGATAACTCAAAGTTTTCTGCTTTTGCAGGATTTGAATCCGGTTTTAACTACCATGCCAGAGATTTAGTAAATAGCACTGATACTCAGTTTAAATCAGAAATTTACTCGCTGAACTCAGGCATTTCTTATCAGAAAAACTATAATGCTTTCAGCGCATTTCGTTTTTCGCTGGATTATCGACTTTTTTCACTTGAGCAGGAGGTAAATCCTGTGCCAAGTTCTACTCCATACCAGGAGCATGTTTTTGGTTATAACCTGAGCCGAACTATTACGGGTAGCCATATAGACGAAATTTGGAGTATTTCTCTGCAGGGACATTCCGGTATTTTTTCTAATACTTCTCGTTTAGAAAATGATGGCTCATGGACAGTTAATCAATTCAATTTGGGTTATGAACGTCGCATCTTTCCTGAACTAAAAGCCAAATTGATGGCCGATGCTTCTTTTGCTAATGGATATGAAAACCAGTTTTTGTTCAGGCCAGGTTTGAAACTTTCTTTTGCTGGTTTGGATGACACCGAAATTCGTGCCGGCGCTAATCTTTTTACTGATGATCCTTCTGCATATCGTCAATTTCAGTACAATCCCCTATTGGTAAGCACCGGAAGTATGACACCGGAAATGGGATTTGAAGCCTACTTTCAACTGGGGTATGAATTAACCAGCAACCTTAAAGTGTATGCCGATACCCGATACAGATGGTATGAAAACTATCTAAGCCCTGTTGCTCATTTTGCCTTTATTGATAACGCTGAAATTCCTTTGTATGAAAACGTGACTCTTAGCAATGTGCAAAGTTGGGTAAACTCAGCCGGTGTAAGTTATGATTTTGTACCCGGACGATTTTCAGCATCTTTAGATGCAAGCATCAAAACCGTCAATCTAAATTCTGATTCCGAAATCATATCCGGAAATACACGCCTAGACGATAATAATGCTAATACGCCGGGTTTCTATGATCCCTTAGCGTTTTCACTGAACATATTTACTAATCCCCTCAGGAATTTATATATAACCACCTGGGCTGACTATAAAGCAGGCAGGGAAGCAATGCAATTTGATAGAATAGCTAATCCGTCTACTATGCCGCTTGTAGATCCAATTACTTATAATCTGGAGAACAATGAAAACCTGAAATCAGATAATGTATTTTTAGTTAACATTCAGGTTGATTATCGTGTGAGTCCCAATTTTGGTTTGTATCTTAGGGGCTTAAATATGTTGGATCAGCAATATGAATACTGGCGTGGATATCAAGAGCGTCCATTACAAATCTATGGTGGATTTACTTTAACTTTTTAACAGCATGGATACACGAATTAAAGAAGCATTAGTAACGGAAATCAAACAATTAGTAGCCCAGAAAAATGAAGTTGTTGTACAAGGTTTGGGTACCTTTTCAGTAGAGCACAAGCAGCAACAACAGATTACTGATGATACCGGCCGAATTATGCTTTCTCCGCCAGAAGATGTGATTAAATTTGTTCCAGAAAAGAAATAAGCAATGGCAATATCTTATAAAGAATTACTGAGTGCAGTAGCCAAGCGTGCAGGCGTAGAAGAGAAAGTGGCTGAAGAGCAAATTGCTGCTCTGGTTAAAAGCACCCACGCTGAAGCTGAATCAGAAATGGGTTGCCAAATAGAGGGTTTTGGTACTTTTCGCTTTGTAAATAATGTGTTGGAATTTGAGCCGGAAGAAGCATTCGCATTAGAAGCGAACTTCAAATACGCCGGTATGAAGCCGATTTTGATAATGGAAGGTTATCAAAAGAAAGCGAAAACAGACGCTGCTGATAGTGCTAAAAAAGAAGAGGAAAAATCAGAAGCGAAGCAAAAGGAAACCGAAGTTAAAAAGACTGAAAAAACAGAAAAACCTGCTTCAGCTTCCGGTGATGCATTAGACAAACTCAAAAAACTCGCCGATAGCGGTAAGAAGGATAAGCCTGTTACACCAAAGCCAGAGGTTGACAAGAAATCCGAACCTCCGGTGAAAAAAGAAGCGAAGCCAAAAGAAGCTCAGAAGCCGGAACCCAAGCAAGAAAAAACTCCTCCAGCTAAAAAAGAACCTGTAAAAGCTCAACCAGTGAAGCCGGCTGAGAAAGCGGATAAAAAAGCTGAAAAGCCACAAAAGCCTAAAGTAGTTGCCACACGAAACAGAAAAGAAGACAATAGTCTTGTACTTATTGCAGCTTCTGTGATGGTAATTTTGCTTTTGGTTGGACTCATAAGTTGGTTAGTCCGTTCTGGTACTACTGTAAGCCCGCCACCGGGGCCTGATTATACGGAAAGTACAGATGTTCCCCCTACTATTGCCGATCCAACCCCGGAAACGGCAGAAAGAGACCGAATAGAAGAACCTCGCACAGAATCCGAGCGAGTGGAAACAACAGATACGAGATACGGTCTGTATGGGAGTCAGGCTGCACTGCCGGATTATTTCACCATAGTGCTGTATTCTCTGCGTAGTGAAGACCGCGCTCAAAATCAAAAGACACAACTTTTAAATGATGGATACCGAGTTGCGATTCATAACGTTGTAGCATCTGACGGAGTTACAAATTATCGGGTTGCGGTCGGGCAGTTTTCTAGTGTAGCGGAGGCACAACGAGCCGTTACCGGATTGCCAACACAATACAGAGATCAAAATTTTATCGTTAGAATCAGGTCTTAACCTTTAAAATCAATCAATTACATGACCACTTTCTTTTTAATGCTACTTCAGAATGGTGCTTTTGCGGATGACATGGCACCTGTAGAAGAAAAAATGTCGATTTTCGAAATCTTCGTACAAGGCGGCTTTTTAATGATTCCGATTTTCCTGCTTTCCATTTTAGCCATATATGTGGTTGTGGAGCGTTGGATGGTTATCAAGAATTCGCAAATGGATAACATTAAGTTTTTGGATACCGTGGAGGACATGCTAAAATCAACCACCCCAAAAGAAGCCATTACGTATTGCGAAGACGTGAATAAACCATTTGCTCGTATTCTTGCCAATGGAATTCGCCGTTTGGGCAGACCCTTACAAGACATCGAAGAAGCCATTAAAAACGCCGGAAAAAGAGAAATTTACAGCCTTGAAAAGAAAATGGATTGGCTTGCTACGATTGCCGGAGTAGCGCCACTCGTTGGTTTCCTTGGTACGGTAACAGGTATGATTCAGGCATTTATGCAAATTCAGACGCTGGAAGGTAATGTAAACCCAAGCGTTCTTGCCGGTGGTATTTGGGAGGCTTTGATTACCACAGCCTCCGGGTTGGCAGTAGGGATTATTGCCTACGGTTTTTACAATCTTTTGACAGGAAAAATCAATCGCATGATTTTCGATCTGGAAAATTCATCTACTGAGTTTATGGACTTACTCCAAAAACCTGCTCAGAAAAAAACGGTGGTGAAGTAATGGATTTCCGTGACGGTGCAAAATTAAAACCTCTTTCAGTATTTGCAATGTCTTCGTTGACAGACATTGTACTTTTGCTGTTGATTTTCTTTTTGCTTACCTCCTCCTTTGTAACAAATTTTGGTATCCGGGTTGATATACCGCGGGCTGAAACGGCTACGGTTACTCAGCAAAACTTCATAAACGTTACAGTTACCAACGATGGTCGCTTTTACGTGATGGGAGAGTTGGTATCCAGAGCCAACCTTGCTGCATCTATTCGTGAGCAATCTCAACGTAGCCCAAATGCTACCCTTGTGTTGCGTGCAGATAAAAATGCAATAATTGACGATGCTGTCAACGTTATGAATATAGCACAGGCTTTAAATTTGAATATCATGATGGCTACAGAGCGAGCCGCACGCTGATGAGTATTTTTCGTCCCAGTAAAGAAGAGCAAATAGGTTATGCCGCAACATTGGTAGCACATATCGTGTTGCTGGTTATGGCATTATTACTTTATACCTCCTCTACAGAGCAACCACGAACGGCTCTTATGGAAATTACACTGGGTGAATTCAGCGATGGTACCATGGCGGAGTTTTCTCGGGAGGAAAGGCAGGAAGTGGCCACAGACCCGAATCCATCAGAAGTTGAAACAGACGCCCCCACCCCTGAGCAAGTAGAAGTTACCGAACAACCCACGCCGGATGTTACAGAGCCTGTGAAAGATGTGGATTTGGCTGAGCAAACCGAAGAGATTTTCACTGATGAAGTGGTTGTTACTCCAGAAACCGACAAAATTGATCCTACCCAACTTACCGAAGAAGTAGAAGAACAGGAAGAAGAAGTCACTGTTAGGGATAGAGTTAGAGAAGCCGAAACTGAGCAGGAAGGCGCGCGTGAATCCGGAGCCATCAGAGCAATTCGGGGTCGTGTTGATGCAGATCAAGGTACCGGTCAGACTACGGATCGTGCTGCACCACTCCAACTTCAGTGGGATGGTGATTTTGACAGAGCGCCTCTTTCTCAACCTATGCCAAACTACACTGTTGAAGCAGAGGCTGTAATTTCAATTCGTTTTGAAGTTCGGCCTGATGGCACCATTGATAGTATGAGTCCCGTCAGACGCGGTGGGCAACCGGAATTGGAAAACGAAGTAATGAGAACATTAAGAAATTGGAGATTTTCTCAACTTCCATCCGGTGTGCCTCAGGAATCTCAATGGGGTACAGTGACTTTCCGTTTCGTTCTGGATTAATCAGGGATGGTCTTTCATTTACTGGTATTCATTTCATAATTCTTTATACTGACAGGAATTTTTAATTATCACGATTCCTGTAATGAGCGAATTGCAAAACCCCACAGAACAAGAACCACAAAAAGATCCCTTCAGCCAGAGGATGGGTTGTGGATTTTTCTTTGTATTACTTCTCACAGTGTCAAGTGCGCTC
>SKIC01000165.1 GCA_007116685.1 Balneolales bacterium | reverse complement strand
CACAGGCTTTTCAACAATCCCCGCCCCTCACCCGGCTCTGTTTCTAAGTAGGAATAATAATTAAAACTACGGCGGTCGATGGTTTCGGAATGCTCCGCCATGCCCTCTGTAATAAAGTGATGCGTCCGTGCCGAAGCCCAGGGATAATCAGATTTCAGCGCCTCGTAAATGAGCAAGGGGTTATCCAATTTATTCGCCCAGGCCACCGCATATTCCAGCGCATAATTATAGTGCAGTCTCCTGTTGATTTGCATCCAATAAAGCACATATTCCCCGTCGGGATTAGGCTCTTTATCAATCCGTATAAATTTGCGCTGACTGTTGATATTCATAAAATGAGGTACTGAAAATGTAAGGTTGGTGTTGCAAACAGATTGGGCGGGGGAATAGTTCTGATTTGGTTTTCAAATTGTGTAACTCATGTTTTGGGATGCTCATTTGGTTACATGTCCTTTAGCAAAATATCGGATCTTCTGATTGTGAGTCGCTGCAATAGAAATAATTTACATATCAGGATTACCGAGTTTAAGAGTATCCATAAAACAGCCCTAAACTTCTAAAAAACAATAATCCGATACGTGAATTGGATTTTAAAATATTTTTCACTTTATTATGTAAGCGCTTACAAAAGCGCTATCAAAGCTTTAATAGGTAGTGTAAGCGCTTTAATTTAATAATAACGAACTGTAGACATGATGCGAATTAATAAAATGATGGCTTTGGGTATCGCAGTACTTTTTTCCGTTGTAGCATGTAGTGATCTCATGCAGGAGAAGAATAATGACATCCCTGGAATCTTTTCCAATCCTGATATCTCAACGTCAATAGGTTCTGAGTCTGATCTGCCCGAAATACCGGCAAGTATGGTTAATAATACCATGTATCAATTCTTCTACTGGGATTCTTATCCTGGATTATGGGGCGAATTGACTGACCCAACCACAGACCTACATGGAAAAGCAAACGACCTTGCTGATGCAGGTATTACATCTGTGTGGCTTCCTCCTGCAGCTAAAGGTATGGGCGGCGGTTTTAGTGTTGGATACGATGTATATGATTTCTGGGATCTTGGTGAATTTGATCAAAAAGGAACCATCCCAACCCGATACGGAACCCGCACAGAGCTCGAAGATGCTATTGGAGTTTTCAATAACTTAGGAATTGACACATATTATGATGTTGTTTTCAACCATAGAATGGGAGCTGATAGCCAACAATTTATTCACGGATTTGGTGATGTATGGACTGTTTTTGACCTTCAGGGACGCCAAGCTCATTACACCGCTAATAATTGGGGATATTTACACCACAATTTTGACTGGGACTGGCAAGCATTCAATGGGATTGATGGAAATCTTTTTCCCGGAAAATCATGGGGAGACACCTACCACTTTCCTTACCTAATGGGTAATGATGTTGATTACAACCGTGGCGATTTACGCCATGAAATGAAAGCCTGGGGCGAGTGGATTATCGATACTGTAGGCTTTAATGGATTCCGAATGGATGCCATTGCTCATGTTGATTTGGATTTTACTCGAAAATGGATAAATCACGTTCAATGGGCTACTGAGCAAGATGTATTTTTCGTTGCCGAAGCCTGGGTAGAGAATATTGGTGGTTATCTTGATGCTGTAGATACTCCGCATCTAAGAGCCTTTGATTTTGGCCTGCGCGAGGATTTTGTAAACCTGAGTAGTGGTAGTAAAGATATGCGCTGGTGGGGCGGTCTCGCTAACAGCTCCTTTGCTCCTCGTGCTGTTTATTTTGTAGATAATCACGATACAAGTCGGGAAGGCAATCCTTACGGTATGCCTCAGGTTTATAACTACAAAAACCAGGCTTATGCTTACATCATGTTCCGCGAGCACGGAATTCCTACTGTTTTTGCCCGCGATTGGGAAGAATTCGGTATGGCGCCAACCTTATCCCGACTGGTAGAAGCAAGACGCTACTTTGCGTACGGACCCGGTCACGAATCAACCAACAACACCGGCGAAGTTTATTCATACGTGCGTGAAGGTCTCAGCGATGTGCCCGGAACAGGTTTAGTTATGATGATTGCTGGACGCGATTGGGGTACTCAACAATCACATTGGATTGACGCCAGACAAGCAAACACCACTTTCTACGACTACACCGGAAATGTAAGCGGAACCGTTACAACAAATGGAGACGGCTGGGGTGAATTCACAGTAAATGTTTCCGAAAGCACAGGTTGGTCAGTTTGGGTACCTTTACCAGCTGAGGACACTGAAATTACGCTTCGCATAACTGCCGATGTGGGTTATGGAAACTCTGTCTATTTCACCGGAAGCAGTTCTGAACTAACGAACTGGGGTGGCGGTATTGAAGGAACATGGACTCCCGGAAATGTTTGGGAAGTAACTATCTCTGACCCCGAAATTTTTGAATGGAAAACCCGATTAGGTCCTACTGGCACAAGTGGAGATATTTGGGAAACCGGTTCAAATCACAATCAAAATAATTTACACCCATCCCATCAAGGTTGGCAGTAAATACTTCAACAATTCTAAACCCCGCTTCGGCGGGGTTTTTTGCTTTAGGGAAATGCATATAAGAACATTATCGATGTAATAAAACATGATTTTCCACACATCATGGTATACCAAATCAGTAACCTAATTATTAATTGAAACCACCTCGACCTCCCTAATCATCCGAAAATCCTTCTCATTTTTTGTGGCGATAGTTTGAATCTGATTTGCCAGACCAATAGCTGCGATTTCCATATCGTAAATGGTATGTCCCTTGGGCGAATAGCTTTTTACCAGATAATGGAGCCAATCAGATGATAACTTGTTTGGATATAGTACTGGGATTCTTGCGCGATACCATTGAATAATCTCGTCTGCTTGTGTTGCTGGCAATCCATATCCCTGTTTGCGAGTCAAAACCGAATAGGCCTCCGACAAACTGATGCTGGTGATGGCGGGTTCTCCTTCTCTGCCAAAAACAAAGTCGCGACTACGTTCATAAAACTGAGATTGAGTATCAATGGCGTAAATAAGCACATTGGTATCCAGAAGAATTTCGGGATGCGACATGCCTATTCCTCACGGGCAAGAGCACGGATATCGGCATCATCAAGCTTACCGCCAAGATTAAGCGCAGGCAAGTCTTTGCTTATCCCCGCCGGTTTTATAACCGTATCAATCAGTGCTTCAAGGCGTTGGAGTTCCTCAGGGGAAAGATTATTCAATTTTTGATGCAATTCAGGATTCATGGTATCAGGATAATAAAGTGTAGCAGGTTCACCGGATGTTGATATTTCAGGATTAGCACTTGAAAGCTTTTCGAATGATTTCACGCTCATCACTACGGCCGCCGCTTTGCCGTTTTGAGTAATCACAGAAATGTTGTTTGATTTCTTCAATTCATCAAAAACAGAAGCCATATTTGCTCTGAATTCAGAAAGAGGAAGAATGTTTTGAGATAGATTAAGTGAGAAACGCATGATTTTCAGAGACCCTTTCTTGTACAAATTTATGTATCAAAACACAATATACATAATTTTGTACTTTTGTGAATTCTACTACACAGAATAATGTACAATGTTGAGAACAATCTGTATTAGCGATTAGTAAAGCTAGATAAACCTAGACGTATTGAGTCTCTTACTGATATCTCTTCAATGCATCAATAAATGTTTCGGATGAACTTCGAATAGCTTCTTTTTCCTCTTCTGATTTTTTCTCGAACATATTCACCATAAACGAAACACGTCCATTTTCTTCGAAATCCTCCCTGTGTTTGTCCACGAAATTCCAGTACAGGTAATTAAACGGACAGGCTTCCTCACCGGTCTTTTTGCTGATTTTATACGAGCAATTCTTGCAATGATCACTCATTTTGTTGATGTAATTCCCGCCTGATACATACGGTTTGCTAGCCAAAATACCGCCATCAGCAAAGGTAGACATCCCAAGCACATTTGGTAAAGTCACCCATTCATAAGCATCTACATAGGCAAACCAAAACCAACGATTGAGCTCTCGCGGATCTGCTTCTGTGAGATTGGCGATGTTGCTTAAAATCATCAATCGCGGGATGTGGTGGGAATATCCCATTTTAAGCACCGGCTTTACGGCTTCGGCTACACAGTTCATTTTGGTTTCACCGGACCAGAAAAAATCAGGTAATGCACGCTCAAAACCAAAGTGATTGACTTCTCTGATGTCGGGCATCAAGGCCTCATAATACACTCGAATATATTCCCGCCATCCTATGATTTGCCGTATATATCCCTCCACAGAATTAATGGGCGCTTTTCCTTCTCGATACGCTTTTAAAGCTCGTTCACATAATTCCTCGGGCAGCAACAATCCATTATTCAGATACACAGAAAGCATAGAATGAAACAACACGTGGTGATCTTGTTTCAGCGCATCTTCGTATGGACCGAAATTGGCAATTCTGTGCTCAAAGAAATCATCAGCCAATGCTAAAGCCTGTTTTCGATGTACGGCTAAAAAAAATCCTTCACTCGAACCGAAATGATCAGGAAAAACTTCTTTAATGAGCTGTTGAACTTCCTGAGTGATTTCATCCGGCTCAATTTTTGGAATTTCCGGCAGCATGATGTTCTTCGGGAGTGATTTACGGTTCTGCTTATCGTAATTCCAATCGCCACCATCCGGCTGCCCCTCATTCATCAGGTATCCCGTTTGCTTACGCATCTCCCGATAAAAAAACTCCATACGATAACCGCTGGCAATTTTGGACGTCCATTCATTCGCATCCGCCAGAAAAAAGGAATTTGAGATTTCCGTTATTCTACCCTGGTGAGATTTTTTCACCTTACGAAGACGTTCACGGGTATCCCATTCAT
>SKIC01000127.1 GCA_007116685.1 Balneolales bacterium | reverse complement strand
TTATTATTATTTAGAAAGATAGATTTATGGGATTTTTAGATAAACTCGGCTTATCAAAAAAGAAAAAAGAGGAGAAACTGCAAGATGGTTTGGAAAAAACCAGATCCGGTTTCCTCAATAAAATTAGCAAGGCCGTTGCCGGTAAAGATAAAGTCGATGACATCGTTTTAGATGAACTCGAAGAAGTTCTGATTACCTCTGATGTAGGCGTTAAAACAACGCTGACAGTAATTGAGAGAATTGAAGCGCGAGTTGCCCGAGATAAATATGTAACGAGTTCAGAACTGCAAAATTTACTTCGGGATGAGATTATTGCCCTTTTAAAAGAAAATGAAGCCGACAAACCTGCTGAATTTGATGTGGAATTTTCTTCAAAGCCACATGTGATTTTAGTTGTGGGCGTAAATGGAGTTGGAAAAACTACTACCATTGGTAAACTGGCGAGCCGCTATAAGATGGCGGGCAAATCTGTTGTGCTGGGTGCCGCAGATACCTTCAGGGCAGCAGCCGTAAATCAGTTGAAAATTTGGAGTGAGCGCGCTGATGTGCCCATCATCCAGCAAGGTCAAAATGCAGACCCGGCAGCTGTTGCTTTCGATACGGTTAGTTCTGCGAAAGCCAAAGGTCAGGATGTGGTAATTGTTGATACTGCCGGCCGTCTGCATAACAAAAAAGATTTGATGGATGAACTCTCAAAAATTAAGAGAGTGATGGGGAAAGTTGTGGAGGGTGCGCCCCACGAAGTAATTTTGGTTTTAGATGCTTCAACCGGACAAAATGCTATGCAACAAGCAAAAGCATTCACCCAAGCAGTAGATATCACAGGCTTAGCTCTCACAAAACTCGATGGTACCGCAAAAGGCGGAATTGTTATTGGGATTTCCTCTGAGTTGGAAGTTCCGGTAAAATATATCGGAGTCGGAGAGCAAATTGAAGACCTCCAGATTTTTGACAGAGTAGCATTTGTGAATGCTCTGTTTGGCGAAAAATTATCCTAAGATTGCTCAATGAAACGCATTGCCATTTCTATTGCTTTGCTAATGACTTTTGCATCCTGTCAGCCAACGGAGGTTGAGTCGTTACAGGATATAGATCAATTGGTGGTAGAACTTGGCAAGCCGGATTTAGACCGAAATCAATTCACTTTCCGAATCACAACCAACAGAAGTTATGGCTGTGATTCCTTCCTAACAGGCAGATTGGTGCGCGGAAAAGTATTTCTTGCCATGGAAGTGTTTGGAGTAGTACCCGGCCGTCCAGGCTGTATTAATCAAACAGCAGGATACTTATCGGAAACAGTCAGAATGGGAAATCAGCGTACTTTTCGCCTTGAATTGCGCTATAATAAGACCTCAGATTTGTTTGAGTTGAGAGAAACCGGAGGCGAATGGGAAATCAATCGCTTAAGAAACGAGTTGGGTTCCGCAATACGAGTTTTAGACTGAAATCAATTGTTTGTTGGCTTTGGCCTTGGTCGGGTTGAATCGCCGCTCTCATCTTCATCGGTATCATCTCTTGGGGGAGGATTAATAATTGGCTCATCTGGTTTAGCAAAATAGATATTCTGCTCTGTGAATAAGTCTTCAATGTTAAATGCGTTTTTCATGATTTTTCAGAATTCGTGATGATTTAGTCTGACATAAGATGAATGAAATTACCCAAAAAAACAAAAGCCACTGGGATACAGTGGCTTTTGAGAATAAAATTAGAAACTAAAATATGATTAGTATCTGTAATGCTCCGGTTTGTAAGGACCTTCAACTGGAACACCGATGTATTCTGCCTGATCTTGAGTGAGGTCTTCTAACTCCACACCAATTTTTGAAAGGTGTAAACGAGCCACTTTTTCATCAAGATGCTTTGGCAGGACATGTACATCTACTGTGAAGTCTTCTTTCCAAAGTGCCATTTGAGCAAGTGTTTGATTTGTGAAACTGTTGCTCATTACAAAACTTGGGTGTCCTGTAGCGTTTCCGAGATTCATCAAACGACCTTGAGAGAGAAGAATTAGTTCTCTGCCATCTTCGAACTCAAAAATATCTACCTGAGGCTTGATGTTATCTTCTTTAGCATTTTCCTTGAGCCACTTAACATCGATTTCGTTATCGAAGTGACCGATGTTTCCGACAATTACTTTGTCTTTCATTCTTTCATAATGCTCAGCACGGATGATGTCTTTATTACCGGTAGCGGTAACGATAATATCAGCCTCAGCAACAGCATCGATCATTTTCTTAACTTCGTAACCATCCATAGCGGCTTGAAGCGCACAAATTGGATCAATTTCAGTTACGATAACACGAGCACCGGCACCTCTTAGGGAAGCGGCAGAACCTTTACCAACGTCGCCATAACCGGCTACAACGGCAACTTTACCTGCCATCATTACGTCAGTAGCACGGCGAATCGCATCTACGCAAGATTCCTTACAACCGTATTTATTATCAAACTTGGACTTGGTAACAGAGTCGTTCACGTTAATGGCCGGGATGCTTAGTGTGCCATTTTTCATTCTCTCATACAGACGCATTACGCCGGTTGTGGTTTCTTCAGAAATTCCACGAATTCCTTCAGCCAACTCAGGGTGGTTATCCAAAACTACGTTTGTAAGATCGCCACCGTCATCAAGAATCATGTTCAATGGCTGACCATCTGAGAATAATAGAGTTTGTTCAATGCACCACTCGTATTCTTCCTCTGTCATTCCTTTCCAGGCGTATACAGGAATTCCGGCAGCAGCGATGGCAGCGGCAGCTTCATCCTGAGTGGAGTAAATATTACAAGAGCTCCATTGTACATCTGCGCCGAGCTCAACAAGTGTTTCAATAAGTACAGCAGTTTGAACCGTCATGTGTAAACATCCCGCAATGCGAGCACCTTTTAAAGGCTTGATAGGTCCAAACTCCTCACGAAGCGCCATAAGGCCGGGCATTTCGGCTTCTGCGAGTTTAATTTCTTTTCTACCCCAGTCTGCGAGTTCAATATTCTTAACTTTGTAGGGTAATTTTTTTTCGGTGACTTCCATAAAATAATCTGGCTGTTAAAATTCTAAATTATAGTCTTTTAAAATAATGCTTTAATTGCTCTGCATCAATTCAATCAAACAAACAAGAAATCACTTGCGAAGGTTCACAAAAACGGATGTTGCAGACTTATCAGTAAATTTCCCTTTTTATGACTGGTGACTACTTGGCTCCCAATAGCTTGGTTTGAAGACCCATCTCTTTTCCCAACTTTAAGGCTTTCATTATTTAGAGAATATTTTAAACCTTCGGTAGAAATTCCCGCCACAGTGCCGCTTAAAGCACTTAAAGAAATGACTTGTCCGGGTTTGGTTTCCATTACTTCTTTTTCTCTTGCCAGCCAGTGTACACCAAAATTGTCTATCAATCGCAGGTTTTCAAATTGATTCTCAAATTGAACCATTACAGATAAATTTTTAAGTGTATGATCAATTCGAAAACCGGTAGCACCAGTAATATCAACATCCGTAATTTTATTCAAAAGGCAGTAATTGAGTGCTTTTTCTAAATCATTGGTCTCCTGATCAGGATTTTTTTGCACCAAATGCTGCAAACTTGCTGGCGCTTGATAACTATCCATATCTCCAATGATAACAGATGGAAGAACTTTGTGTATTAATAAACTATTAGTCCCTCCATCAGCGCCAATAAAAAAGCTGTAGAGGTTTTTAAAGTGTTGAAAAACCTGATTTTTGAGAGGTTCTCCGTTACAATATATCAGCGTTTTTGGGGACATGGGATATCAAAGTGGAATTACTCTTATCTTAAAGGCAATAATAAAGAAATTACGAAATAAGATAATCGAAATATGATTCAGGAATTCATTTCCGAAGTTAGAAAACACAAGCAGGTTTGCATTTTTTCACACGTAAGGCCCGATGGGGATGCTATTGGTTCGCAAATTGGATTGGCATTATGGTTGCAAAAACAAGGTCTTGAGGTTAGAGCATTTAATGATGACGCTCTACCGGAGAATTTGAAATTTTTAGAAGAAATTTTTCCCATAGAAAAGCCCGACAAAGACTATATAGAAAGCTGCGATGCGATTATCCTAGTGGATGGAAATGACCCTAAAAGATTCGGTGGCTACGCTGATTTAATTATCGAATCCGGAAAACCATTGTACATGGTTGATCATCATCCTGAGCCTTTGGATATTTATGAAGTTGGGTTTTCTGATCCCACAGCAAGTTCAACTGCTGAAATGGTGTATAGAATTTACTTACAAAGTGCGCTTCTGCATTACATAGATAAAGGTGTTGCGCAAGCTCTTTACACTGGTATGATGACGGACACAGGCTCTTTTCGCTTCGACAGCGTCACTCCTCAGGTGCATGAGGCTATTGCAGATTTATTACGCCGGGGAAATTTTTCGCCTGATGTAATTCACCAAAAAGTCTATGACAATAAAGAACTGCATCACCTCAAATTAATTAGTGAGGCTTTGGCCAAGCTGGAAGTTTACCACGGTGGCAAACTTGCTACTCTTGCTATTCCAGAATCATCTTTAGTAAAAACGGGATGCACTTATGATGACCTTGATGGCATCATTGCTTTTGCACTCAGCTTGGCAAGTGTGGAAACTGCGGTTTTGCTGTACGAACGTGATGAAAAGGTAAAACTCAGCCTTCGCTCCAAAACAGATACCGTAGATGTAAATGTAGTGGCCAGAAAGTTTGGTGGTGGTGGGCACAAAAAAGCGGCGGGTGCCTGGCACAATGGGAACCTTGAGGAGGCCGTTAAAGATATCGTTGAAACCATAACGTTTTAATATCAGGCGGATAATTTTGGCTCGTAAATCGATACTACTTTTTGCAGCATATTTCTTTTTTCTCTCAGGTTGTGAGCAGGGCACTGAGTTTAACCTTCCCTATCTGGAAACTAATACAAGCAATGTTTTTTATATTCACCCAGGATCAGAAGAGGAAAAGCAAAAGGAAATCACAGTAGACAGGCAAAATGCCATCACAAGAGCTGTCCAAAATGTGAGTAGCGCCGTAGTCGGAATTACTGTCACGGAAATAGAAGAAAGTATTCAGGTTGAATTTGATCCGTACTTTGGTTTTTACTTTAATCCTCATTCCCAAAGAGAGCATCAGTTTTTAGGATCAGGATTTTTGATTTCTGATGATGGTTATGTGGTGACAAATGAGCATTTGAGCGGAAAACGTGCGAGTAGTATTCAGGTAACGATGAACGATGGAACCATGTATCATGCCAAACTAATCGACGCAGACCCGTACACAGATTTGGCCTTATTAAAAATTGATGCCGATACCACTTTTCAATTCGTAGAATTTGGGAATTCTGATGAAGTTTTAGTCGGAGAGTGGGCTATTGCTCTTGGTAATCCATTTGGATTGTTTTCGGATGGACAGCCAACGGTAACGGTTGGGGTTGTGAGTGGCGTACAGCGTAATTTTCGTCCCGACCCCAGAGACCCACGTGTTTATTTGAATATGATTCAAACGGATGCTGCCATTAACAGAGGCAATTCCGGTGGACCTCTGGTAAACGCTAACGGACAAGTTATTGGAGTAAATACCTTTGTATATGCCGGCAGTTCGGGAAGAGAGGCCGTTGGATTGGGTTTTGCCATTCCGAGTAACAGAGTAGTAAAAATTCTGAATAAGCTGGTTTTGGATGAAGAAATCACTCTCGATTATGATCCCGGATTCGAAATTGTTTCCATTGATTATAATTTGGTACGCCGTTACCGACTCGAAAGTATGCAGGGATTATTGGTTGTGAGTGTGAATAGAGATGGACCGGCTTTTGAAAGTGGCATTTTGCCGGGCGATATCATTATGAGCATTGGTCGGGAAATGGTGCATGGAGAAACACACGCCTGGGCGCTTTTTCGGGAGTACGATGAAGGCGATATCATGCATCTTCAAATCTTACGGAATGGGCAACGCTACGAAACGGAGATGATGCTCAGAAAAAGAGTCGAAAAATCTACTTCAGGAGCCTCGGCGGGATAAAAAGTTCTGCACTCTTTTTAAATGCTCATCATGAGCCCAGAATTTTGCAAAAGCCGTTGTCTCTGCAGCAATGGTTGATTGCATATCCTTAAGGCTGATATTTGCGGCTTGTTGCTTAAGATTTTGAATGAATTCACGATCATTTTTCGTCAATTCTAAGGCAAAATTCTCAGCATCTGCTAAAAAGGAATCTGCCGGATACAGATGATTTACCAAACCTGATTGTAATGCTTCCGGTGGAGTGATTACTGCTTGTCTTCCCAGCCATTCCAGCGCTTTGGCTTTTCCAACTTTGTGAATTAATCGGGTTAAACCTCCCCAACCCGGCGGGAGGTAGAATTTGCCTTGCGTAAATCCAAAAACCGAATCATCAGCAGCTACAATAAAATCGCAGGCTAACATCGTTTCGCAACCTCCGCCGTAAGCCAAGCCATTAACAGCTGCAATTGTATAGAACGGAGCAAATTCTAAGCGTAAGAGGATATCCTGCATCTGTACGGCCATCATTTTGCCATCATCTTCGCTGGTCAGGTCGTGAAATTCTTTGAGGTCGCCCCCAGAAATAAAAAACCGGTCTGTTCCCGTGATAATAAGAGCCCGAATTTCCTGATCATCATAGCAGGTTGTAATGAGTTGATTTAACTCCTCCATTACAGCCAAATTCACGGAGTTGCCTGATTTGACTCTGTCAAACTGCAAAGTCGCGACATGATTTTTCTTTAGTAAGGTGAAAAAGCTCATAAAAAGAAAATTAGGGTATAACCAAGTATCTGTTCTAGCCGTAAAGCAGTGGTGTCCGACAATCTATAAAGCAAGTTATAATACGCTTATTCTGTAAAGGAATAAAAGATCACTGATTCACTATTCGAACCGGGGAACTGGTTCGGATGGTTTTTCTTCTTTTGTTGGTAAAGCCAGCACATCTGCCAAGCCCATTTCCATACGAGTGGCACCACCGCTTACCGTATATCTCTTGCGGCTAATCCATCTCTCCAGAGTTTTATAACTGTCTTCTTTAATTACGGCTTTGACTTCACTTTCCATTAATGAAATCTGCTTCAGAATAAAACCATCATCGTTTTTCCCAAAGCTTTTGAGGTATTTATTCAGAAAAGTTTCATAGCCGAGTTTGCTTGCTTCATGTAAAAGATGATAGGGAGCTCGGTCTGCCAGGATAGAATTGTTATCCCCAATCATTTTACGTCGCGAACGGTGCCATGCTGCTAAAATCGTAGAATCTTTAACATCTGATGGAATCCAGCGAAATTGCCCGCTGTAGGAATTTGTGAAATAAACGGCCGTATCATGTTCTGAGCAATGAGTTAGTAACTCCCGAAGCCAGTATTCTGTTTGATATTCCAGAAAACGTGAAGAAACCAGCAAGCGAATTCCGGAAAAATTAAGTTGCGTAAACCATTCTTTTTTAGGGATGAGTTTGATTCCTCCTCGCCAGGTATAGCGTCCGGCAACGATTGCGAAATATTCATCTTCCTCAGGGAAAAACTGCCAATGATTCCGTTCTGCCCACGCCTGTAAACTCTCCCTCAGATAGGTTAGTCTTTCTTCATCATCATCCACCAAAAGCCAAACTTGATTAGCTCTGATTTTTGGTGCCAAACGCCGAAACATGCTGAAATTACCCGCATTCAAATCAGCAATGCTGATACTATCGTAATCCTCAAATCTGTGGTTCAGTATTTGAACGAGATCTTCGTTATATCTGCCGGGAATTTCAGAGCCTTCTGTCATAATTTCCCAGTGGTTTCATCGGCAATCCAGTCAAGATATTCTTTATTGCCGCGATCTATATCCCAACTTATTACACAAGGTGTTTCGTAACTATGGAGCTCAATTACTTTGGATTTCAGTTTTTCGAAA
Source organism: Balneolales bacterium (assembly GCA_007116685.1). Lineage (GTDB taxonomy): Bacteria > Bacteroidota > Rhodothermia > Balneolales > Natronogracilivirgulaceae > SKIC01. Next base: position 8,805 of record SKIC01000127.1, on the reverse strand, counting down.
AGTGATTTCTGAGTTTTTAAAATCAAGACAACTTCGTCGTCGTTCTCAATCTTTCCTTTCCACTGATAGACCGAAATCATACCCGGTAAAATATTTCCACAGGCAGCCAATCGTTGCTCAACCATTTTGGATGCAATGTTTTTTGCCTCATCTACAGAAGAGCAGGTTATATAACAAAAAATGGCTGAATCGGGTTGCATGAGCTTATTTTTTGAACTTTAAGAGATTGTCTTCCCCAATATCTTTGGAAGCCATTTGAAGAGCGTATTGGCTGTCAAAAAGAACGATGGTATTTCCGTCAATATCCTGAGTAACGCTGGTGGAGTACATTTTGTCGAGTTTTTCTACCAGAGCTTTGTCGTCCGGCAACCATCTTGCGCAATTATAATTGGTAGGGGATATAATCATTTCAACGTTGTATTCTGCTTGCATTCTGTGCTGCACAACTTCAAACTGAAGTACCCCTACGGTTCCCAGCAATAACTCATTTCCTACACCATTGGGCACTTCAAAAACGTTTACCACACCTTCTTCCGAAAGTTGTTTTAGTCCCTGACGCAATTGTTTGCGTTTGAATGGGTCTTTAGAAGTCACCTTACGAAAATGCTCCGGCATAAAGAGGGGAATTACATCATAATGGATGTTTTTGCCGGCATGAAGGGTGGAACCAATTCGAAAATCTCCGGGATTAAATAAGGCCACGATATCGCCGGGATAGGCCGTTTCGAGTAGATTTCGCTCATCACCCATCAAACTGTGCGGGGTTGACATCCGTATTTTTTTTCCGGTTGTACTTAGCGTTACTTCCATGCCGCGCTTGAATACTCCGGAAGCCACACGAACAAAAGCGGTACAATCTCTGTGGTCGGGATTCATGTTGGCTTGCATTTTGAAAACAAATCCGGAAAAAGGGCCGTCAATGTTAATATCGGTATTTTCGGTATCCGTGTATGATTGAGGCGGAAGTGCTAACTCAGCATAATATTTGAGGAAAATATCCAAACCGTAGTTGTTAAGCGCAGAGCCAAAGAAAACGGGAGTTTTCTCGCCAACCATAAATCCGTCTTTGTCCATATTTTCGAATTCATCTTCGAGAAGCATAACTTCTTCCAGAAAATCATCTTTTGCAGCCTGACTTAGACGCGCTTTTGCCAATCCTTCTTCCAAACTGAGGATTTCAGCTTCAGCTTTTTGCGCACCGTGTTTTGATTTGGAATACAGATGGAGTTCTTTGCCAATCAAATCATATACACCTTGAAAATCGTTACCGTAGCCCAACGGCCAGGTTGCAGGTATAGTCGTGATGCCCAATTTGTTTTCAACATTACTCATCACTTCCAGTGGCTCCATACCGGGACGATCACACTTGTTTACAAAAGTGATTACCGGCGTACGTCTCATTTTGCAAACCTCGAATAGTTTTTCGGTTTGCTCCTCTACTCCTTTAGCCACGTCAATAACCATCAAGGCAGAATCAGCAGCAATCAAAGTACGGAAGGTATCTTCGGAGAAATCTTTGTGTCCCGGAGTATCTAAGAGGTTGTATTTAATTCCGTCTTTTTCAAATCGCAAAACGGAAGAAGAAACCGAAATTCCGCGTTCCTGCTCAATTGCCATCCAGTCTGAGGCAGCGTGCCTTGCCGCTTTTCGTTGTTTGATAGAGCCCGCTTCGTGAATTGCTCCACCATATAAGAGCAATTTTTCGGTCAGCGTTGTTTTACCGGCATCGGGGTGAGAGATAATGGCAAAAGTTCTTCTGGATTGACTTTCTTTGATAATTTCAGCTTCGGCTGTAGCGGTTTGAGACATGGAAGTTTAGAGATAAAAAATGTGAGTGCGTGAATAAGGTGTTGGAGAATCTTCAATTTTTAAAAATAAGGTTTTTTTTACACAACTGTAGGTTATGAGATTTTCGAAATCTAGTGTTCATTAATCCACAAAAAAGGCCTGCAGCTTATCTATACATAAACCACAGGCCGGATAATCAACCAAACAAATAAATCTCAAATTAGAAGAATGCTACCTCCTAACTCCCAATCTGGATATGGCTTCGTTTATGTCTAAATCAGAACTGATATAATCACTCAGGATTTCATATTCCAGAGGACCGGTACATCTGACCAGATATAAAGAGCGAGTACCTTGCCTGCCATCCGAAAAAGAGATGGGAGCGCCTATACCTTGAAAATCATGAATATTTGCCATTGCCTCTACAAAACTTTCACGGGTTAAATCGGGTCCGGCATCTCTAAGAGCTTGAACCATTGGTTCGGCAAAAATGAAACCGGCAGCAGAAAAAGTGCCCCAACGTTCGCCGGGCTGATGCGTTGCCAATGCCTGACGATAACGGACGGCAAGTTCGGAATCGGAATCGTGCATTTCTCCAAAAGTGGTAAAAATCACGCCTTCCCAGCGCCCATCAGTGATATCGTACATGAGCGGCATATCAGAAAGAGTACTGGAGGCAATCCATTGTGGACGGTATCCCATAACGGCAGTAGTACCTGTGATAATTGCCGCCTGACGAGGGAGAACCCATAACAATACCGCTTCCGCACCCGACTCGCGCAAACGAGCTGCATGTGAAGTCAAATCCGAATCCATTATCTCGGTTGAAACTCTCGTAACGAATTCAAGTCCGTGTTTTTCTAAAGCCATTTCAGCACCAATAAGCCCGCCACGCCCGTAATCATCGTTTTGATAAATAATGGCGAAACGGCTCAAGCCAAGTTCTTCAACGGCATAATTTATTTGAATGGCAGCATCATCTGTGTACAGAGGAAACGTGCTGAAAAGATTATCCTGAGGTGGATAAGCCCAGTGCGTTGAGCCACTGGCAGGAGAGACCCAGGGAATTTGATTATCTAAAATGAAGTTTTTCACCGCCATCCCGGGTGCGGTTCCCACACCTCCCACAAATGCAAAAACCTGATCATTTTGCACCATCTGGCGAACGGCAGAAACGGTGCGAGGTGGTTCGTAGCCATCATCTCTGTAGATAAATCTGATTTGCCGACCATGTATTCCGCCTTCTTCGTTAATCATTTGAAAATATGCGTCCATACCTCGGGGTACAGCGCCCCAAAGAGCAGCCGGACCGGTAAGTGGGCCCCATGAGCCAATCACAATTTCATCATCGGTAACACCGGTTGTATCCTCACTTGCGCAGCCTTGTAAAACAAAAAAAGAGGCAAGCAACAATAACGGAATCCATTTCAGAACAAAGAATCTCATAAGTAACCTCATTGATGTGTGTGTAAATGTTAGACATCGCAATCTAATCAAAATTTTTTATCTGGCAAGATGTGTGATTATTGATGAAATAAAATTCCACAAATACTAAAAATGGTGATTAAGAATATTTAAGTTAGGTTTTTCGTGGGTGTATGAAAATGTTAAAAAAATTTAATAATTCAAGTGTAATATAATTTTTGATTTAACAGAAACGGACAGTATAATAGGCACGTGAAATCTAGAGTTTGTAAAATTAAAATTTGGTTGTAATTACTGTTTAAATGAATGCTACGTATAAGGTTATTCAAGCACTTAAAGAGAAATTAGATAATGATAAGGAATTAAGAGAAGCCTTACTTTTATCGCTAAAATTGGCAAAGGCAAATGCAGGCAATGGTTCTTTAGAACCAAAGTTATTTGACGCATTACGGTGGCCACTAACTGTCCAAGAATACATCTCTTATTTGGATTTTTATGCAAAATGGATTCCCAATCAATACGGAGATGCATGGCGCACGCCGGATGGGTATAATCAGAATCAGGAAGTGTACGACAGATTGTGTCATTTTCACTGGCTGGTTAATCAAGAGTTGTATGGAAATGGTGTTGTACTTTTTCAAGCAGTGCAAAGTGGTGAGTGGTTTAGGGAGTGGATGACTTCTTATGCTCGCTTGTGGGGTGAGTTTCTGGATACTCCTGAATCTTTCAACGAAAATACACTAAATTCGTTTAGAGAATTTGCGCCGCAATATCATATCGAAGACTCCATGATTGTTGATCCTCATACGGGAAGATTGATACCTAACTCGCCAAGCGGCTGGCAAACGTTTAATCAGTTTTTTGCAAGAGATCTTAATCCCGGATTACGCCCGGTCGCAGAACCTTACACAAACAGTACAATTGTAAGTCCGGCGGATTGCACATTTAAGAAAATCTACCCTATAAATGAGCATTCTCAAATTGATGAAATTACAGTAAAACAAACACACAAGTTTGCCAGTATTGCTGATTTACTTGAAGGAAGTCCGCATAAGGATGATTTTGCAAACGGTACATTTGTCCATTATTTCCTTGGTCCTTCGGATTATCATCGTTTTCATGCTCCTGTTTCAGGTCAGGTTTTGGAAAGTCGGGCTGTTTTAGGAAATGTGTATCTGAATGTGGTTATTAATCCTGAAACCAATCAGTTTGATGCTCCGGATGATGCCGAGGATGGATACGAGTTTGTGCAAACTCGAGGAATACTCATGCTCGACACCACTAATTCTCCTTTTGGAAATCTTGGTAAAGTAGCTGTTATACCGGTAGGTATGAGCCAGGTTTCTTCGGTAAATATGATTGCCAAAGAGGGAACTACTCTTTTAAAAGGAGATGAGTTTGGCTTTTTCTTATTTGGAGGTTCGGATATTATCATGTTGTTCCAGGCTGATATAAACCTGAGCCTCAATGATTCACCAGTTCACCACAATTATGGAACAACAGTTGGTAGTTGTTTCCTCATCCCAAAAAACTAACCCATGAAAAAATTCTATCAAATAAAAGCATATCCTGAAAAACGTCTGGTAGTTGAAGTTTGTAAAGACTTTTGGACAAGAGAAGTAGCAAAAAGCTATTTAGAAGATTTCAAGAAAACGGCATCTCAACTAAACGGTCAAAAGTGGGCATTGCTAACAGATGCTTCTTTGTGGAAATCAGACAGTGACGAGGCTGTTATTGAAATTATTGGCGATCATTTTGATTGGAATCGCCAAAACGGCATGGCACACAATGCTAATATTGCCGGTGGACTGATAGAACAAGCCAAACTGAAAAAGATGTTTGAGGCCGGTGGCGTATCTGATATCGCTAAAGTGTTCTTGGATAAAAAAGACGCATACCGCTGGTTAAAAAACGAAGGCTATAATCTCTGATAAGAAGTTGGAGATAAAAGAAAAGATTAAGGCCACAATGAGATGCTTTTGAGTTTCATTGTGGCTCTTTTAATTCATCTATTGGGCTATTATCATAGTTTTGGGATACTAGAAAATCCCCTGCCTTTCTAGCAAACACTCCAGAATGATTATTTGCTAACCCTGACAACCTTACACTCTCCTTAGCAGAATAATAATAAGCTGTAAGTATGGTGTCGGCAAAAATTCCGAAAACAGCAGCTACAGCATAAAAAGCAGGAACTGGGTCGAGAGCCAAAAGAAAAATACTGATAGCAAATAATGCGATCGTTTGCTCGATATAAAAACCGATGGGTAATTTCAGTTTTAAATTTTTCGAATCGCTGAGCTTTCCGGTAATACTCTTGATTCGGTAAATGCGATAGCCAAAAACGACCAAGGCGAAAACAATAAGTAAAAAATCACACTCATTTTGTATTGAATCTAATAGGGTAGTTTATCAGCAACTAAAATATCAAAAACAAACTAAGCATACATTTCTTCAATGAGGTTTTTGTACGCCTCATTTACAAATTTACGTTTTACTTTCATGGTTGGGGTCACCTCACCGTCTTCTTCGTAAAGTTTTTTAGGCAGAATTCTAAATTCTCTGACCGATTCTACCCGTGCTAATTCCTTGTTTACTTTATTTACTTCATTGGAGATGAGGGTTTGGATTTCTTTTGAAACGGTTAAATCAGCATAGGTGGAAAATGGGATTTTATTATCCTGAGCATATTTGATGGTGTTTTCTTCATCTAAAACAATAATGGCAGAAATAAACTTCCGTTGATCTCCAATGACGATAGCATCGTTGATGTATGGGCTAAATTTGAGTTTATTTTCAATGTATTGCGGAGCGATATTTTTTCCACCTGCCGTGATGATAATGTCTTTTTTACGATCAATGATTTTTAGAAAGCCATCTTCATCAATTTCTCCGATATCGCCGGAGAGCAGCCATCCGTCTTGAATCGTTTCCCGCGTGGCTTCTTCATTTTTATAGTAGCCCTTAAATACCGCCGGTGATTTTACAAGGATTTCTCCGTCTGTAGCCAGTTTTACTTCCGAACCGGGGATGGGCAAGCCAACAGTTCCGGGTTTAAAGGATTCGCTGCGGGCACCACTGGCAACACCACTGCCTTCTGTTTGCCCGTAACCTTCCACAAGATTTAAACCAATGGCATGAAAAAAGGTCAAAATTTTCGGAGAGATTGGGGCTGCTCCGGAATAAGCAATACGCATTCGCTCCATTCCGAGTCTTTCTCTCAATTTATCAAAGACCAATCGTTTGGAGATGGCATATTTCAAATTCTGCAATCCGGTCACTTCTTTGCCGTAGATCTTTTTTTCTGCGACGGCAGAACTCCAATCCAAAGCCATTTTATAGAGCCATTTTTTAAAAAAGGTAGCTTCGGACATCTTGATATAAATCGTGGAGTAATATTTTTCCCATATACGTGGAACTGCGTAGCCCACAGTAGGAGAAATTTCGCGCATATTGTCGGCAATAGTGTCCAGGTTTTCAATAAAATTGACTGTATAACCTTTTGTGATATGAATAAAAACCGAAAACAACCGCTCGAAAATGTGGCAAAGCGGCAAGAATGACATCACCTCTTCGTTCTCGCTGATTCCAAGTTTGGGATCCATATCGCAAATGGTTTGCGCAATCCATGTTACATTCCGATGGGTGAGCATCGCACCTTTTGGGTCTCCGGTCGTACCGGAAGTATAGACGAGAATGGCAATATCATCCGGGCTAACGCTCTGCTCCATTTTTGTGATGGCCGCATCCAAATCGCTTTGGCTTCTGCCTTCTTCCCAAAGTTTATCAAGACTTAAGATTTTTGGATGGTTGAAATCTCTCAAGCCTTTTTTATCCCAAAAGAAAACTGCCTCTATCTTTGGAGTTTGGTCCTGAATTTGAAGCCATTTATCTAATTGTTCTTCGTTTTCAACAAACAAAAAGCGTGCATCGGAATGGGTGACCACATATTTCACCTGCTCGGCGGAATTTGTTGCGTAGATTCCTGCTGAAATGCCACCAATGCGCTGAGTCGCCAAATCAATCAGCACCCACTCCGGACAATTATCGCCAAGTATAGCTACCGTATCACCCTTTTTGAAACCCCTTGCTACTAAAGCCCTGCTGATGAACCGTGATTGGGATTCGTATTCTTTCCAGGTGATGTCATGCCAAACCCCAAGGCGTTTTTGTCGCATAGCAGTACGTTCCGAAAACGCAGTGGCTGTTTTTAGGAATACGGCGGGTACGGTATGTAATTGTTCGGATTGTGTCATTTTTAGAAAAAAAACTTCTATCGCCAGCGTTTCTTTCTTTTGTATCGTTGAAATCCTTTGGCAGATGCATCTTCCTTAATGCCGAGATAAAATTCTCGTACATCCTCATTAGAACGCAGTTCTTCTGAAGTTCCGGAACTCACAAAACGACCATTTTCGAGTACATATCCAAAATCTGCGATTTCCAGCGCTTTGTTTGCGTTCTGTTCTACAAGTAAAATTGAAATTCCGTCGTCGTCTCGAATTTTTTTGATGATGGAGAAGATTTCCGTCACCAAAAGAGGCGAAAGGCCAAGTGAAGGCTCGTCTAGCATTAGCACTTTAGGCCGATTCATAAGTGCTCTGGCAATGGCAAGCATTTGTTGTTCTCCACCGGAAAGCGTGCCAGCAAGTTGTTTGCTCCGTTCTTTTAAGACTGGAAAACTGGCGTACATTTTTTCAATATCCAGATGTATTTCTTTGGAATCTCGCCGGATGAATGCTCCCATTTGAAGGTTTTCAAAAACGGTTAATTCATCAAATACTTCCCGTCCTTCGGGCACATATCCCAAGCCCATCCTAACAATGCGCTCCGTTTCCATTCTGTGTATCGCTTCGCCCATGAGATAAATTTCGCCTTTATCCGGCTGATCATCCAAAAGCCCGATAATGGTATTTAAAATGGTTGTTTTTCCGGCGCCATTATTTCCCAAGATGGTAGTAATAGCACCTTTGCGCACTTCCATCGACACTCCCCGGAGAGCGTAAATCAATCCGTAGTAGGTTTCGATATTTTTAACAGTGAGTACTGATTCCAAGGTGCTATTCATTTTTGATGTTAGCCCAAGTAGGCTTTTATCACTTCCGGGTTATTGATTACTTCTTCTGCTGTTCCTTCAATCAATGGTTTGCCAAAATTGATGCAAAGTATGCGGTCAGAAACTTTGGTTACCATCTGCATGTGATGCTCAATCATCAAAATGGTTATTCCGAATTCTTCCTGAATGTCTTTTATCCAGAAAATCAAATCTTCGCGTTCTTCGTTATTCATACCGGCTGCCGGTTCATCCAAAAGCAGAAAATCCGGTTCTGTAGCCAGCGCTCGTCCTAATTCAACCAGTTTCTGCGTTCCATAAGGTAATTGTGAGACAAATTTATTTCTTGCAGATTGAAGATCAAGCAAGTCGATGATATGTTCCACGCGTTCTCTGTGTTTTACTTCTTCCTGAGCCGCCGAGGAACCCGAATAAAACATAGTCGCCGCCGACCAAATACTCGTTTTCATATGGCGATGTCTGCCAAGCATGAGATTTTGGAGTGTGGTCATATTTGAAAACAACTCCAGATTTTGAAACGTACG
>SKIC01000173.1 GCA_007116685.1 Balneolales bacterium | reverse complement strand
GCTTGTAATTTAGAGGCCTCAGCAGATGACATCCCCTCAGCCTGAGCCAAAGCGCCAACTTCTTGCACGCTCAAGCCTTCAGATTCAGCCCGCCGCCAAATGTCTCGTATTTGGGAATCGGATAAGTCATCTACCCTAACGGTACCTAAATCTACATTACCTAGTGATTGTGAATAAGCCGGTTCCAATACTAAAAAACCGAAGGCAATAATAAATGCCCCAAAGAGGAAAGCTAAGCGTCTATACATGGAATGATGTGAGTTCAAAATGGTTGTAAAATAAATTTTACACAAGCAGATAAATTAAGGTGTTCATTTTTGATGAGCAATAGTTTTTTTGAAGAGATTTTTTTGAAGAGGTTAGAGGTTAGAGATTTCCCGAAGGGATGCCTTCGGCAAGAGGTTAGGGGTTTTTGTTGAAGGTTGAACGTTGAACGGGTTTTTAGGTGACAGGTGATAGGTGATAGGTGATAGGATATTGTTGAACGCTGAAGGTTGAAGGAATATGAAAAAGGGTTTAGAGTTTTCCCGTAGGGATGCCTTTGGCAAGGGGTTTAGGAGTTTCCATAAAGGCTCCCTACGGGGCCTATGGCTAGGTTTTTTGTCGAAGTTTGAAGGTATTTTGATTGGCGCGATTGTAGAAAAGAATGTAGCCTTGGATAATCATCCGAGGTGAAATGGCAACATTCCGCACACTGAAGGTGTGCCATATTTATAGCCCCGGGTTGAGCGCAGCGATACCCCGGGATAAAATATGAACACGAATTAAAACGCGCCGGCTGTTGGTTTTTTGAGAGTTGGATTGATTTTCGGCGCAGGATGGAATGGGATTTTCGTCGAAGGTTGAAGGTCGAACGCTGAACGGATTTTTGGGCGGTCATTTCCACGATTAAAGAAATACGTATAAAAGAGCCGAAAATACCCGATCATTAATTTGACCTTTTCTACCAATACAGCCTATTAAGTTCCGCCAGGAACAAAATATGGTTAGAAAAGGATTACAAAAACACATCCCGGAAAGCGCCGTATGGGGCGAAATAGATGTCTTTGGGGAGAACAATTTGATGGTCTGTAGCGTATTCATCAGGTGTTATATTTCGTACCTACGGCACTTATTATCGAGGGCTCTGCTCATTTCTACCGATACTGCGTCCCTGCCGGGACTTTTACTATGGGAGCTCTTCTTGTTGTTTTTTACGCAAATGTATTGCGGTCTTTGATTTACAATAATCGTCTAATCAACGTAACTCCTCACGCAAATCAAAACTCGCCGGCTAACGGTAGATTAATGGCTAGGTTGAATTTAGGCGCAGGATAAAATGAGATTGTTGGTAGGAGATGACATTCTTTGCTTTGAATTCTATGATAATCGGAATTGCTACAATCCTTCGCTATAATCGACTCTTCATTTAAAGATAAACCACAATAAACGCAACAATCAGGAAGCGTTTCCATCTTCTTGAACTACCATAAATATTATATAGATATGCGTTTTGTAAGATTGCGTAAAACATGAACATGAGCCCGATTTTACTTGATAAATCACCAGTCAAATGGTACCTTATGCGCGGATTGAATAAACACTTCTGATGCGTTTAGATAACCATTTATCAAACTATTCAGGAGCTTTAAAATAAACGAAAGGAAAACAACACTATGTCTAAGATTAGAGTAGGTATTAATGGATTTGGACGCATTGGTCGCCTTGTTGCTCGTGCGATTTTTGCTCATTTCGATGATAAAATTGAATTGGTGAAGGTTAATGATTTAACTGATGCAGCAACTTTGGCTCACCTTTTTAAATATGATTCTGTACACGGTCGCTTCAATGGGACAGTTAAAGCAGATGGTAGCAATCTTGTAATCAATGGAAAATCAATCAAAGTTAGCGCTGAGCGCGATCCCGCAAATTTAGCTTGGGGTGATGATGATGTTGAAGTTGTAGTTGAATCTACAGGTTTCTTCACCAGTAAAGATTCTGCAGGTAAGCACCTTACTGCTGGTGCAAAGAAAGTGGTTATCTCAGCTCCTGCTAAAGGTGATGTAAAAACCGTTGTATTGGGTGTTAATGACGATGAAATCAGCAAAGACATCGAAATTTATTCCAATGCCAGCTGTACTACTAACTGCTTGGCTCCAATGGTAAAAGTACTTGACGATGCTTTCGGAGTTGAAAAAGGCTTTATGACAACTATCCACGCTTATACCGGTGACCAAGGAACAGTAGATGCTCCTCACTCCGACTTACGCCGTGCTCGTGCCGCTGCTGTAAATATGGTTCCAACAACCACTGGTGCCGCTAAAGCTGTTGGTTTAGTTCTTCCGCATCTGGCCGGTAAACTTGATGGCGGCGCAGTTCGCGTCCCGGTCCCTGATGGATCATTGACTGATTTCACTTGCGTTGTTAACAAAGCAACTACACGCGACGAAGTAATCGCTGCGTTCAAAAAAGCTGCTGATGGCGAATTAAAAGGCATCCTCGAATTTACTGATGAGCCTATCGTATCTACCGATATTTTGAGCAATCCTCACTCTGTGATTTTCGATTCTGAAATCACCAAAGTTGACGGCACGCTTGTTAAAGTAGTGGGCTGGTATGATAACGAAGCAGGATATTCTGCTCGTACCGCTGAGTTGATTACAAAAATCGTATAAGATTATTAATCAATCTCGATTAAACTTTAAACCTGTCAGTCCAAAACTGACAGGTTTTTTTATTGTTTCAATTCTTCCAAAAAAGTTTAAAAACATATTTGTCATTCATATGTTCGCTGTCGCAGTCGAGGACGACTGCGTATTTTTCTCCGGTCATGCGCCACGGCGCACATATCCTTCGTGGACAATGGGATCAACGACAAAAGTTAGGGAGTAACTCAAAATGTGAATTCTTGTCCTCGGTAATCGGACGGTATCAATGAATCTATAGTCAGCGTCAGATCTCCCAAAAATAATGTCGCCAGTTACGGATTTTGTGGAATTAAATGCGGTAAAGTTATTCACCTAAACTGTGTCGTCCTTGAATTTACCCTTATTTCAACGATATGTTACTTTTGAGTGAGCAAAAGTAACCAAAACTCACCGGCCTGAGAAAAAATTGGCTAAACTCCACTACATTCCGCTAAAAGAAAACGAAGCTCCACGTCGCTCCGAACAATTCTGAATGCTCATCAGCGGAACGTTTTCTTTCTTAACGCTCCATTGCGTTTCGTTCTTAACGCCATTTTTTCCGATGTCCGGATTTTTAAGAATTTTGATTTATCAATCCCCAAAATGGCATGATAATTTTTTTCTGAAGTTACTCCCCAACTTTTGTCGTTGATTCGGACAATGCCCTACAAATGTTAGGACGACGGCTCGTGAGTCATTAGTTTTTCAATTCTTCAACCAATTTCTCGAGTTTATCGATGGTTACGTGGTCCATCACCACGATTTTATACCAGCTTGGCGAAGCGTGATTATCTGGTACAAGTCCATACTTCTGAGCAATTTCCTCACTAATTTGATCTGATTTTATGGTGATAATATTTGCTCTGGGGTGTCGGTAATAGGATATCTCGAGTTCATCAAGTTTTTGACACATCCACTGAGTCCGATACATCAACATGTGGATTTTTTCTCTCCAGCCATTTGGTCCGTAAGTTGATAAAATCATCCATACAGCGATAGGATTTGCACCTGAACGGCTTCCAATCAGTGTGGAATCCAAGCCTTGTACATAGCTGGCTTCTTCGGTCATGGCGTATTTCATATATCCTTTTCGGATGAGCAAAATCCCGGTGCCATAGGGAGCCTGAGCCATTTTGTGAGCATCCAGAACAACTGAACTGACTTCGGGATTTGAAAAATCAAGATCAGAATCATCTCCGCTAAAGGGATACACAAAACCACCGTAAGCCCCATCAACATGAATTTTATAATCCAGTCCGGAAGATTTGACGGCAGCTATGTAAGCGTGAACATCATCCACAGAGCCAAACATAGTTGTCATCATATTTGCGACAATGATTACCGCTTTTACGCCATTTTGCTTCAGAATACTTAATTCCGTGCGGACATCTTGCTCAGAAATAGTACGAGTATCTGCAGTAACGGGTACTTTTGCGAAGCCTATTCCTAGCAAATTCGCAGCCTTTGCAACGGAATAATGGCAATCCGCAGAGCAAACCAATGCAATGTGTTCACGACTCAGTTTCTTTTCCCGCATGAAGTAATTTCGATATACCCAAGCGGCTTGAATATTTGCCTCTGTACCGCCAGAAGCCACATAACCATCCTGTTCACCAGGCTTTCCGTTGAGTATATCAACGGCACACATTTCGATAAGTTCGCGCTCAATTTCCTGCGTCCCGGAAAAAAATCGTTCAGAATCCCCCAAAGTGTGGCATCCGATATGATTTGGATTTTGAATCATCGCTGTCAAATAAGGAGCATCCTTTAGAAAAGGCGCATCTTGATAAAACACCTTTGGATCCAAATACGATGCGGGTATCCCAATGATATCTGATTTTTCGAAATCAACATTTTTCTTCAGCGCGTTGAACACTCTGGATTTAATTTCTTCAGAATTCAGTTTTTTCCACATATTAATTCCACTATGATTTGAATTTCAGTGCTGAAGGAAGGACGAATTTACTTGAAATGCAAGCTTTTGCTGATTATTCTGTTTCTGTATTAATTAAAAACGATTCCTGATCTCAATACAATGATTCATTCCAAACTGACAAAAATACTGCCCTTCCTCATAATCCCTTTTTTAATTTTCGCTTGTGGTGAGATTGAAACACATGGTGAATTTCGTTCTGTAATGAATGAAAACTTTGACTACCCTTTGCGTTCGGTTTCTCAGCCATCAGAAGAGGTGCTTCGTCTGACCTTTCGTGCAGTGGCAGAGCTAAGATCTTTGGATGAGAACAGTGATGAACTTCGGGAAATTGCAAGATTTGCTATTGAACAATTCGAAAAAGGAGAGCAAATTAGCACCGTTGAAATTATCGTTGAAGAACTCTCGGCAAGTGCTACCACAACAGCAGCAACCAGAAATACCTATCACATATCAACTCAAGATTTATGACTCACTCACGTTCGATTATATTCCCACTTTTGATTTTGTTGGTTTTACCTTTGTTTATTACTGCCTGTGGTAATCAGGATGATGTACAACGTCTTACACAATTAAACCGCGAATTGCGCCAGGAGCTAAGCGAAGCCAAGGTCAAACTTGAAAGTGCTAGTCAGGGCTCGGAGAAAGAGGCTTTTCTATCCATAAATATGCGAGATATTAAGGCTCGAATTGTGACGAATAAAGGTACTATTGAAGTTGAGTTTTACCCGGAAGCTGCACCCATTCATGTGTTTAATTTTGTTACTCGCGCAGAAAGTGGCTTTTATGATGGCACAAAATTTCACAGAGTTATCCCCGGTTTCATGATACAAGGCGGCGATCCAAATACCAGAACGGATAATCGCGCTACCTACGGACAAGGCGGACCTATCGTAAGTATACCACACGAGTTTAATGATATTACACACAGTCGTGGGGTTCTTTCTATGGCGCGGGTTTCGGATGTCAGACAGGGCGCCGGTTCGCAGTTCTTCATCATGCACGCAGATACCCCCCGTCTTGATAACGAATACACCGTTTTCGGCAAAGCTACCAGCGGTTTAGATGTGGTAGATGCCATTGCCAATACCGAAACCAGCTCCCAATTCAGAGATCAGCCGGTTGAGCATGTTATTATTGAGAGGATTGAAGTGTTTAGATAACAAAAGCATAACTTCATTTTTATCTTTTTTTCAGGATATTCTTCAAAAATTGGAGTTTTTATGAAGAATTTTTTCCTGTCATTTATAGTAAGCTTAGTTATTTTTTCCTGTAACTCTAAGCAGAAGTCTTTTGACTTTCAGGGACATAGAGGTGCAATGGGATTATCACCGGAAAATACCATCCCTTCTTTTACCCGAGCCCTGGATGAAGGTGTGACAACTGTAGAATTTGATGTAGTAATCAGCAAAGATTCTCTTGTCGTAGTTTCTCATGAGCCTTGGTTTCGGAGTACAATTTGTTTAAAACCCGATGGTAGTAAAATACTTCCAGAAGAAGAACAAAATTATATTATTTTCCAACTGCCCTACGATGAGATTGCACTGTTCGATTGCGGCTCATTGCAAAATCCCAGGTTTCCAGAACAGGAAAACTTTGCATTATCAAAGCCTCTTATGCGGGATGCTATTTTAGCTATGGATAAACACGCAATCGAAACCGGACGGACACTTCCTTTTTTCAATATTGAAACCAAAAGCTTACCTCAAGGAGATAACACTCATCATCCGGAACCATCAATTTTTATGCAGCTAGTGTATGATGAATTAGCTGATTTAGATGTGCTTGACAGGGTAATAATTCAATCTTTTGATCCCAGAACACTCCAGTATTTAAGAGAACTAGATTCAAATATCCCACAGGCATATCTTATGTATGAGCCCGTAGATGTACAATTGGGAATCGAGCAGTTAGGTTACATTCCAGAAATATTTAGCCCCTATTTCAGAAATATTAATCCTGATATAGTGGCCCATGCCCACTCTAAAGGTATGTTAGTAATCCCCTGGACGGTTAATGAGATTGAAGATATGGAACGTCTCGTAACTTATGGAGTAGATGGTTTAATTAGTGATTATCCCAATCGGTTTAACAAACTCTCCATAGTAAGATAAAACTCAATTCGTAAAAAGAACCGCATAATCGCATAAGCGTTGCTCTGGATAATACACGATTCTCAATCTCTCTCCTGTTTCGCCGTCATGAAATTGTAATGGGACCTTTTCGCCTAGTTCGATTTCATCAATTTCTGTTGGTTTGATTTGAAATGAGTTAAACAAATTGGAATCAGCTTTAAGCCATGACACAATTTCCTCATTTAAAAACTCCAGATACTCAATCTGTAGCTTCTCTTGATCCATATAACCACGAATCAAACTGTAAATCACATTTGAGCAGTGTGGGAATCTTGATTGAAGCTCATCGGGGAGGTCATCATGCCTCACGTGGTTTACAAAAAAATACAATTTGACGGCTTTGGTAAACAAGTCGATATCCTGCTCTTTGATGTTTCTGCGAACAAATTCGCTCATAAGCCTCATTTTTTAAGGAACATTATTATTTCTACAGAATATAAACTCTAAGAAATTCTAATGGAAATTTCGTAAAAATTTATAACTTGATGTAACCTTTGAATTTAAAATCAGCAACTATGATAACGATGAGATCTTTCATTTTAATAAGTATGGTGGCCGGGTTAGGCTATTTTTTGACTGCTTGCGGTAGCTCTGAACCAGCAACAGCGCCAGAATTATCCCATATCCCGGATTGGTATTTGAATCCTCCTTCTGATACAGGAGAATTTCTTTATGTTGTTACGGCAGCCGAATCTCCACGTAGAGAAATGGCTCGTCAGCGTGCACAACAAGCTGCAAATGCACAAATGGCTCAAAAACTAGGTGCTAAAGTAGAAGCTCTTCAAAAACTTTTTGAAGAAGAAATTCAGTCAGGTGATGACTTCAATTATTCAGCTGCTTTTACTAACGCCAATCGTACCATTACTAACCAGGAATTGGTTGGTGCCAGTATTGACACTCAGCATTTTGCAGTTTTGAACCGTAATGGTCAGCAACTTTATGAAGCTTTCATTCTTTATAAACTCCCGGTAGGTGCAGCCAGAGATCAAATGATCAATGCACTTTCCCGCGAAGAAGAAATGTATGTACGTTTTAAGGAATCACAAGCATTCAAAGAGTTGGAAAACAATCTCGAGAGATTAGGTAACTAATCTTTTTGACAAATAATATTTAAGCCTCCTCAGTTTGAGGAGGCTTTTTTTTGGTTTTTATTTTGCCAAAATCAAATCGTGAGGAAAATACGAGGAGAATAAGATGAAATTAATCAGCAAATATCTGCTAAGCTTGATTTTGGTGGCTTCAGTTAACGTTGTCTTTGCACAAGATTTCGAAGAATATATGAGGCAACAGCAGGAAGCTTTTGAAGAAATGCAGTCCGAATACGAAGCCGGTATTCTGGCTAGTATTGAAGCGTGGGAAGAATACGAAGCCCGGCAAAAAGCCGCATTTGAAGCCTATAAGGAGGAAATGGAACGACTTTGGGGGGAATTTAAAACCCGCTCTCACAAGGATTGGGTGGAATATCGCGAAGGTGGAAGAGTTCGTAGTGCCGTTGATTTCGAAGAGGGAAAAGGAACCGTCGAAATAATTGCAGAAACTCCCGAGGAAGTTGAAGAAGCTGTACAGAATATCCAGCGCGAAGTAGAAATTACGCTGGAAGACAGAGGAAGCGATAGAGAATATCCCATGGAGGATGAAGAAACGCAGCCTTTACAGGAAGAACCCGTGCTTGCAGGACAAGTTAAAAGCAGCTCCGGAGCCACAGCTACTGCTGAAGTTGCCAAAGAAATTTCAGAAACTGTGGAAACCCGTGAAGTAACCGGCGAGGATGGAATTACTCGCACAGTGGTTTTTGTGAACTTTTCTCTTGCTCCTGACCATTTACAAACCAGAGCCAGAAAAGTAGAGCGCTACGTTTACGAATATGCCAAAGAGTTTAATCTGGACCCCGCTTTGGTATTCGCCATTATTCATACGGAATCTTATTACAATCCTGCAGCGCGCTCATGGGCAAATGCTCTTGGTCTCATGCAATTGGTGCCATCAACCGGTGGCAGAGACGCTTACCGCGCTTTGTACAATAAAGACGGAGTTCCAACTCAGGATTATCTATTTATTCCACAAAACAATGTCCGCATGGGGGCAGTTTATATGGATATTCTTTTCAACAGATATTTGCGAGGCGTTGAAGACCCTGCCGTTCTTGAGTTATTAGTTATATGTGCTTATAACACCGGAGCAGGTAATGTAGCCAGAGCATATACTGGAAACACCAATTTCAGAGCTGCTCTACCTGTCATAAATACAAAAACTCCAGAAGAAACTTTTCACTTTTTGGTAGAAAATCTCCCTTATGAAGAAACTCAGGATTATATCCAAAAGGTCACTGAGCGCCGAGATATGTACCGGGAATGGGTTCAGGAGTGAATGAGTTATTTTAATGCATCTCAAAAAACTGTCAGTTGCGCCATCAAAGACTGACCGCTATAATGCTCGGATTTCTACTATATCCTAATCCAATCTGGTACATTAAACTACAATTCGAGTCCAAAGTCTGGAAGACTTTGTATGGTTTCGCTGCATGAAGATCATTGCAGCGGGTAAACTTTGAATCAATTAGTGTTATCACATTGACTAAACCTGTCAGATTTTGAAAATCTGACAGGTTTAATAGCTGGAATTATGCTCAATACTATCTCAATCTGGCAATCATTCTTTGGAATTCGGCATCGCGTGTTTGGCCACCTGTAAACCCATAACGGCCTTGAACTTGTTGTAAAGTGGCTATTCTAGCTCGAATTGAAGTTCCGCTCCATTCTAATCCACCACGATCTTCCAATGCTGTGAAATCGCCCTGAGTTTCCAACATACGTTGCAAATACGTTATAGCAGCAGTAGGAGCATAGCCTGCTCTGGCTGCATAAACCATACCCCAGAAATCAGCTTCGAATTCATACGCTTCCAGGCGACCTTGAATCAGGTATTCAAAAACCTGATCTGCCCAATCCGATAATTCTTCTTGCAGCTCGGTATACTCATCGCCTTCAAAACCTGTATCAGCAAGAGCCTGATCCAAAGCTTCAAATCCTTGTGAAGCTTGTATTCTTGGGCGTCGTTCTTCCATTTCTATCATGCCATGCTGCAATACAATGTGTGCGATTTCGTGACCAATAAAATTGGCGAATTCCGCTTCGTTTCTCATTGCTCTCAAAGCACCTTTAGATATAAAAATGATTCCACCAGGAATGGCATAACCCAAAATTTCTTCATCATCCAAAATTTGAATCTGAACGGGTACTTCATGTCGGTGTGAGGCCTGCGCTACCATAAGAGCTATATACGTCAAATAAACCTGTAATTCTCTGTCCTGATATAATCCATCCTGAGCAAGCACATTGGCTACTGCCCAACCCGTCTCGTCCAAATCGGCATATAAATCAGGAATAGTGTCTGTTCGGATAGGATAAGCGCGATCCAAACTACGCAAATCTCTATTTGAAATGCGCTCTTGTCGGAATCTACGATATTCACGAGCATTAATACTTCTGTCAAAGTTATCCGTTAAATCTACCATAGTTTGCCCACGCCGTGTAGTATAACGGCGCGCAAAGCCTTTTACAGCAGCCGCAACCTGAGCCGGAGAAGCATAAACCTGCTCTTCTTCTTTACTGTCTCCACCTCCAAACTCCTGGCTGAAAATATCATCGAACCGGCTTCTTACGTCGTCAGTGCCACCTCCTGTAGCCTGACCACCTGTGGCTGCTTGTAAAGCTGAAGTAGGAACCCAGCCTTCTGCTTCTCCAAATCGAATGAATGTCCAGCCCTCTTCTTCCTGAAAAGCCTGAACCTGAGTACCTGATTGCAACCTCGCCACCAGATCGTAGAAAGATCCCGATCCCTCTCGTACGTCAACCGTGTGTTTTATACTCTTTTCGGAATTCTGAACATAGACAAATGCGACTATACTCAGAGATAATATTCCTAATAGTAACAAGTAAGAGCGTTTCATATTAGCCTCATTTTGTAGTCATCCTATACACTCCATCCCAGGAGTCTCCTGGTGGATTATTTTTAAAATTTTCAGTTCGGTCGATATATGTTTTACTCGGCCCGTCATCAGGATGTTTCCTAAAAAAAGATAAAGCTTTATCCCAATCCTGATTGTAATAGGCTTCCAGGCCTTTCTCAAAATCTGATACAATTTCTTTGTAGGCCTCTATCATTTCAGATTCTCGGTTTTCAGCGATGAGCTCATATACATAAACCGGCTCATTTTTCCCTTTAACTGCCATCAAATCGAGTTTTCGGCAGAAGAAATCATCTTTTACATGCTCGTAGGTATATTGTGAAATCATAGCTGTGGTTGAAAACATGTTGTTTGCAGGTTCCAATCGGGCGCCAAGGTTTACAGAATCTCCCATAACCGTATAGTTGAATCTTTCCAGAGATCCCATATTTCCTACTACCATGGGGCCTGTATTGATTCCGTACCGAACATGCACTTTGGGTTTGCCTTCAGATATCCAGATATCTCGCAAACGATCGGTTTCCCGAATCATAGCAATAACACTGCTACAAGCTAATTTTGCATGATCAGGTTGATGCAAAGGCGCGCCCCAAAAAGCCATAATCGCATCTCCGATATATTTATCCAAGGTACCTTTGTATTTGAAGATGATATCTGTCATAGCAGTTAGATATTCATTCAAAAACTCCACCAATTCTTCCGGCGTGAGACGTTCAGAGATTGCCGTAAAACCTGCTAAATCTGAAAACATAACTGACATTTCGCGTTTTTGTCCGCCTAATTTGAGCAATTCAGGCTTTTCAATGATTTCATCAACCAATTCCTTTTGTACATATTGGTTAAAGGCAGATTTGATCATTTTTTTGTTCTTTTCCACAGTCATGTATTTGTACAAGCCCGTTAATGATATTGTACCTGCTATACTGATGAAAAAGAAGCCGGTGGGAAGCAAAATTCTGAATTCGGCGAATAGAAAAAGAGAGAATAGCGTACTGAGAATGAGAACTCCGAATGCCATTATCAATCCATTCCTATAGGTAAGCAAAATTACAAAGCCAGAAGTTAGGAAAATCAACAGAGTAACTATGAGCAGAGTCCAAAATTTGGATGGTTGTTTCAGGTAGATTTCATCCAAAAAGTTCGCAATCGCAGTTGCATGGACTTCCATTCCGGGCACGGGCTCAAAAATGCTTATCGGAGTTGCTTTGATATCGGATAATCCTGCAGCAGAAGCTCCAATCAATACAATTTTATCCTGAAATGTTCCGGGTGGAAGTAGCATCCGATCTTCCCTCCCCTGGAAAAAAGCTATTGCTGTTTGAAAAATTGCATAATAGGAATAGTACGTGAATGTGCCATCTGTAGTACCGCCCCTATCATACCAGTTAACGAGATAATTTCCATTTTCATCGATGGGGATTTTTCGATCTCCCAAGCTGAGGTGGTTTTGAGAGAATGCAATCTCAGGCGTACTTTCAAATGTTTGCAATAAGGTTGCCAGCGACAAAGAGGGAATCCAGTTCCCGTCCTGCAATTGAGTAAGCAGAGGCACCCGCCTGACTACTGCATCATCAGTGATGGCCAAAGTGGCATTTCCAATTCCTGATAAACCCTCGAGAAATGGATCATAAGGTAAATTACTAAGATACTCTGGTGGAAGCGCAGGTTGGTTTTCCGGAATCAGAGTAAATTGTTTGATGCGTTCCGTTTTTGACAAACCACTGTGAGATGATGTAAGCGTTGCAAGAACCGTTCTCTCGCTATTCCGAATGCTGTTGGCAAATCTTTGATCCGATAATTCTGCATTTGTATCAATCCTATCGAAATCCGGCTGATCAAATAAAAAGTCAAAGGTTACTACTTTTGCACCATCCGCCACAAGGAAGTCGAGCAGACGTGAGTGTAATTCGCGAGGCCAAGGCCAATACAATCGAAAGCGTTCCGAAAATTGCTCTATACTATTCTGATCAATCGCAATCATCACAATATCATCACGATCATAAGAGCGCTGAAATGCTTGAAATTTTGCGTCTCCAATCACCCTTTCCAGTCCATTAAAGCCACCCAGCAAATAAATGCTCGAAAACATAATTAAGGTTATCAAGGCAATGGCTAAATAACCGGCAAGGTTGGAAAAATGTTTTTTGAGTGTAATCATTGTAAAAAATATCCCTTCATACCCCGAATATATTGCAATCAGACAGCAATTAAAATGATATTTTTCGTGGATTTCAGTTAAATAACTGAAGTTAAATAGACCTTACTATGTTATTTACTTTTTTTTAAATTGTTAGGAACATTTTCCGAAGATTGGGATGAAACAAGATTAGCATTTGATTTAGGTTGGGAGGCTTTTTAACACATGCGCAAACATATTACTTTGGTCCTTTTAATCGCCATCTTTTTACCAAGCTTGGCTTGGGCACAGCAAGAAGGGCAATTTATTCGTAAATCAGTTACCAGTGTAGAATCGGTATGGATGAAACCCGGCTCACAGCGTGGAATTGAACTGAACTTTCCATTTTTCGAAAGAATGGTGGATACCTACATAGAAATGGCTCGTTTTGATTACAACGAATTGCCGGAATCTTTACTCCGGGAATTTCGAGATCGCGCGAATGCAAAAACACATATAGACGAAAATGTGATAGCTCGTCTTCTCGAAGAAACCGTTGGTGCCGAGATGCTTAACATCTTGAACGATCCTGAATTAATGGAAGCTCGTGGTTTGGCTTTGCGTGATGAATCAGCATGGCAAACATTTGCAGCCACAAAAGCCCGCTCTATAGGTTTAACAGTTGAAGAGCTCGAGATACTGATGAACTCTTCTTATCTCTATCTTCCATTTATAACCAGAATTGAGTTAACTGACCGCCAGCCTGCCGGACGCGCCATTCTGGCTGAGTTTATGCCTGCCGCCGATTCCGATGATATTTATGTGTACATAGACGGTGGAATCGTATGGTTTTCTGTAAATGTTAGTCCTGACGGAGGAGTTAGTATCAGCGAGCTTCAATCCATTTCAGCAAGTGCTTATGGCTCGCAAAGAAAGGGACGTACCGCAACTTTCCAATTTGGAAATGACACCTGGCGTTTGAATGACAGCCAATATGCGCTCTATGATGCCACTCAGGCATGGGTGAGAAACCTCGGTGTTGCTACTCAGGAGATTTCTGACTTCCAACTTCGTGCAACCATAAGAGAAACCTTGCCTCGCAGACACTATTCCTTAGATATCGGGCGCCGCGAAGGTGTTTATGTTGATGATATTTTCGAATTATTCGAAGTTCGTCTTGACGAAGTAGGTAACGAATCTCTGCACAGCGTTGGGCATGCCAGAATTGTAAAAGTAGGAGATAACAGAGAAGAATCGTTTCAGTTTTCTACAGCCCGGCAACTTATGGGGCGGCAGCAAGGGGTTGGAATTGTCGCTAAAGAATATCCCAGAGTGGGTTACGATTTCAGATTAAAATTTGGTCGTACCACTGGAATGGATATAAAACCTGCACCTGGCTTTATGCAATGGCTATCTGGTGAGATTAACGAAAGCTTCGATGTACATTTGATTTACTCTTATAATCTCGCTCGAATTACCGGTAGATCCCAGCGATTTTTAGACCTCGATTTACGAATTGGCTTCCCAATTTTTGATCCTGATCCGGAATTTTCTAACACAAATATCAATCCCATACTTGGTTCTGCTTATCTTGGATATACACGTAAAATGTGGTTTACAGGACGTCAAAATCTTGGCATCAGTATAGGTGGTGGTACAGATATGTTTACCTATAAGGTAGAATCACTATTTTTTGATGAAAGCCTGACCCTATTTGCACTTGGTCTGAAAGGCAACGTGGATTATGAAATCCTGATTACGCCGGCTCTCAGTTTTAATGTGGGTGCAGGCTACCGAGTTTCCACCGAGCCTTTTTGGGCAGAATACAAGTTCGAAGGCTTTGGTCTCAACATCGAAGGTAGTCTACCGGCAAATGCAGATATAGATATGGGTGGTGTTTACGTTACTGCCGGTATCAATTACTCTTTACGTCAATTACGATTTAATCTGTTCGGATTCCTTGACGGCTTCAGAGAATATTAATCACTAAAACTTCAAAAATCACACTTATGAAACGTTCTATTTTGTTTTTATTGGCCTTTTGCCTTACAAGTTTAACTGCCCTGGAGCTTTTCAGTCAGGATTTACCTATATCAAGGCAAGCAAATCTTGTTGAAAGGGTTTCTTCTGCTGAGGTAATGGTAGAAGCTACCGGGATTTATATTTCCAGCGAAACCCGTAGTCGCCGGATTGATCGCGATTTGTCCGATAATGGCGTTCCTCGCGCCACCGATGATGCCAAAAAAGCTGCTATTTGGTTTCTTCTTTACGGTTCGACTGACCCGATGCTGAATAATCAGCAGGCTCAGAATAATTTCCGTCCTCATGAGTCATACTTTTTTGACTTAAACAACATTAATCAGTGGATTACCTGGGAGCAATCAGGATTGCAAAACCGTTCTCGTACTTCGGATGGTAATGGAATTCAAATCACCAAAAGATTCCGAATTAATACGGATATGATCAGAAGTGATTTAGAACGTTTTGGCATTATTTCTTCCCGCGTAGAATTATCCGATGCTATTGGCCGCCCGTTCATCATGGTATTACCTCAGGCTCCTACCGGTCAGAATCCGGTAGATTTACTCAGAAATGAGACTCAAATTCGTCATGCGGCATCTGTAGTAGAATCTTTCCTTACTGCCCGCAGATACGATGTTGTTGTACCAGAGCAAGTAACACAAATTGATGATATGATAGCTGCCTTGAACCTTGTTGAAGGTCAGGAAGATGATTATGCTTTCCGAATTGCGCAACAAATTGGTAGCGATATTTACATCACTTTCTCTAGCACCGTAGAAGATGCGGGCTATGGCACGCAAAGAGTTGCTATGCAAGTCCGAGCTTACGAAACAACTACCGGACGTTTATTAGGTACCGAAACCGGATACAGCCAGGGACGACGAGGTGAAGTTTCTGTTTCCATAGAAGAATCAATGAACGAAGCCATCGATAATGTGCTGAATCGAGTAAATAATTATTGGATTGAAGACAGAGAGCGCGGAGTTCAATACAAAGTTGTACTAAATATCCCATCATCATTCGATCGTGATGAAGTTGAGGATATACAATTCGCTTTTATGGATGCTATGGAGCAAATCACTCAAATGGCACGTGAGAATGTATCCACCAGCCAAACTTTGGATTATCTGGTTTGGGTAAACCCCGATGAGCACAGAAATTCCAGAAACTTCTACCGTGAGTTGTCCAGAGCATACACAGAAAATGGTGGTATTGGCAGACTTCGTTCTGTAACAATCAACCGTAAACTCTTGCTTTTAGAAGTTGACCACGACTAAACAACGATTTCATGAATACTTTAAAAAACTATTTTATTGCAAAAACAGCCCTGCTTTTTCTGGCAGGGCTATTTGCCGTTCCATCTCTAGAGGCGCAAATTCCACAATGGTATCTCGATGGTAGAAGTTCTGATTATTCACCGCCAACATATATAGTTGGAGTGGGTGAAGCCAGAAATTTGAATGAAGCGCATAATATAGCACGTGCCTCGGTTGGCTCTCAGATTCGTGTTCAAGTGGATTCAGAAATCACCTCCGTAACCAGAGAAATTGAAACTAATGGTCAATTCAACTTTGAAAGTGATTTCAAAAATGCCACAACGAGTAAAGTTGACGAAACCATGCAAGGCCTTGAAATTGTAAAGCAGACTGAGCATGCCGGAATGTATTATGCAATGGTTGCCTTAAACCGGGAATCCTATCTTTTAGGAATACGCTCCGATTTACAAAGTCTGCAGGCTGATTACAATGATTTAGTAACTCGTGGCGAAAACTCCATTAATGAAGGTCGCATTTTTCCAGGAATCACAAATTACCTTGATGCCCAGAATCTAACCTCAGAGTTTTACGCACTGATGGCTACTTATAACGCACTATCTGAAGTTCCTTATGGTGCCGGTGATGAACTTGGCTTAGGCAATATGGTTACCGAAATC
>SKIC01000115.1 GCA_007116685.1 Balneolales bacterium | reverse complement strand
TTGGTCTTTTTGTTCAAAATGGTAACTGTGGATAAAATATATACTTTACTAGTATCCATTTTACTTTCATCCACAACTCTAGAATTGCCAAGTGCAGATTCAAGCTCTACAATTCTTTTTTCTAAAAGAGCCTGAGCTTCTTTGGCAGCATCATATTCAGCGTTTTCACTGAGGTCTCCATGAGATCTCGCTTCATCAATTTGGGCTGCAATTTCACGTCGACCACGAGTTTTAAGGTCGCGAAGTTCATCTTTTAGTTTATTATATCCTTCTTCTGAAAGATAGTTAATTTGTTTTGACATGCGTTTAAATACCTATTATCAACAATTAAGGCTCAATCTCGTGAGCCTGTCTTTTTAATTTTTTTGTCTGAATCGTCGTCTTCGTCTGTTAATCGGAAGACTGATCGTAAAATGTGTCTTGGTTCACTAATTTCATCCGTTTCTGAAATATCAGGCTGGTACAAAAATAGTGATGATTTTTTATCAAGTTTAGCCCAATAAACTACGGCTATTATCACAAATAGAAAAAACAAAACGCCATAGACCCCGAAAAAGAGAGGCACATTATCAGTATTTGTTAACAATATGGCTATTACCGCTAATAGCATTGCTGAAGTTGATAACGTCAATACAGCCAATCCCGGTCCTCGAAAGTATCTTTGTAGAATGTGGTGAATATGATTGTTATCCGATTCGAAGGGATTAATAGACAACTTCAATCTTCTGATAATAGAGAAGACCGTATCCATTAAAGGAATTCCCATAAATAGCACCAGAGCCAGCGAATACATCCAATGACGAGCATAGATGGCAAGAATAATTGTCATAATTCCAATCATAAACCCGATAAAGAGGCTACCTGTATCCCCCATAAATAATTTTGCCGGTGGTCTGTTGAAAACCAAAAAACCGCCAACAGCAGCTATTAACGGCAATGACAATAGCAATACCCCATTTACGACCCAATCCATAGCAATCAAACTGATGCCTAGCAAGGCTACTATACTCAATGTGCCTGCTAAACCATCAATGCCATCAACCAGATTCACTGTATTGCTGCAAGCCGTAATCCACAAAATACAGATAAGATAAAAAGGGATTCTAACCACATAAGAATATTCAGAGAATGCGATATGCTGACTGACAAAGTGAATATCCAAGCCTATTAAAAAAATGATACCGGCAAGTATTTGAGTTGCGAACTTTGGGCCGGATGTTAAGCCTTCGGTATCATCATAAATACCGGTAATAAAGATGATAGAAGCAGATATGATTAAAAAAGGCAACAACCCGAAAAATGCGCTTGAGATAATGTCAGCGAAGGTAGCAAACATTACTGTTGCTCCCATTGCAAAGGAGAGGCCTATTGCAATTCCACCTGTATTTGGTGTCGGATTTTTGTGTAATTTTCTGATATCATCGGGATTATCCCGGAAAATTTGCACACGCCCGAGTTTGATACTTCCGTTTGTAAGCATCAGCGACAGGAGAAAAGTTAGTAGAAAAACTAAGGCGTAAACCATATCTAGACTAAAATGAATCTCAAAAAGCTTAGCACAAAAGAAATACTAAGCAATAACCTTGCCCGAAATCCAAATCCTGTTCTAGCAACTTCAAAATTATGTTTACACAATATTAGAAGTATGCATAATATAGGTTCAGCTTTCAGAACTGCTGACGGATTCGGGCTTGGGGAACTTATACTATCGGGCTACACTCCTGTTCCCCCACGGCCAGAGATTTCAAAAACTGCGCTCGGTGCAGATGAAAGTGTTTCATGGACACACATTAATAATCCAATCCCTACTCTAATGCAGCTAAAAAGCGAAGGTTTTCAAATCATTAGCCTGGAACAAACTTCCGTTAGTATTCCACTGCCTGAGTTATCAGTCAAAACCGATGTCACAAAACTATGTTTTGTATTCGGTAATGAAATTACAGGTATCGACAAAGAATTGCTTGATATAAGTGATAAAATTATTGAAATACCTCAATTTGGGAAAAAACACTCCTTCAATGTATCTGTATCTATCGGTATTGCTTTGTACAGTATCCTTGAAAAGACTTGGTAAATTAGGCCTTATCGTTGTTTTGAACTAAGCATAGCCATATCTTAAGCGATTGTTCATTATTGTTTTTACACATATAAGATCCTGACTTTTTTATGGCGAAACGCACTCTAGTAACTGCTGCCTTACCCTATGCTAACGGCCCTCTGCACCTTGGTCATCTCGCAGGAGCCTATTTACCCGCTGATTTATTTGTTCGATTTCAGAGACTAAAAGGAAATGACATCGTCTTCATTTGCGGGTCGGATGAGCACGGCGTTCCCATTACCCTTGCTGCTGAAAAAGAAGGCGTTACACCTCAAGATATTGTTGATCGTTTTCATCAAATCAATAAGGATGCCTTCGAACAATTTGGAATTTCTTTTGATTATTTCGGCCGCACATCTTCGGAAACTCACAAGAAAACCTCACAGGATTTTTTCAAAACTCTCCTTGAAAAAGACGTTTTCGTTCAAAAGTCAGAGCAACAGCTTTATGATGCCAAAGCTGATATGTTTCTTCCTGACAGATATGTCAAGGGAACCTGTCCTGTTTGTGGTTTTGATGAGGCTTACGGAGATCAATGCGAGAAATGCGGAACCTCACTATCACCTTCCGAATTGAAGAACCCCAAAAGCGTACTCACCGGTGATATACCTGAACTTCGGGAAACCAGTCATTGGTTTTTGCCTCTTGGTGATTTTCAACCATGGTTAGACGAATGGATAGGTGGAAAATCAGATTGGAAGCAAAACGTAATTGGTCAATGCAAAAGTTGGCTTAAAAGTGGTTTATCAGACAGAGCTGTTACCAGAGATTTACGATGGGGTGTTCCGGTTCCGGTAGAAGGCAGCGAAGGCAAAGTGCTGTATGTTTGGTTTGATGCACCTATTGGTTACATCTCAACCACAAAAGAATGGGCTCAGGAAAGAGGAAATCCAGACGAATGGAAAACATATTGGCAAGATTCTGATTCCCGACTTTTACACTTCATCGGAAAAGACAACATCGTTTTCCATTGTATTATGTTTCCATCCATGCTTAAAGCTCATGGAGATTTCGTAATACCAGATAATGTTCCTGCAAACGAATTTCTTAATCTGGAAGGGAAAAAACTAAGTACCTCCCGAGGCTGGGCTGTTTGGTTACACGAATATCTGGAAAACTTCGAGCCGGATTATCTCAGATATGTTTTGGGAACCACATTACCTGAAACGAAGGATTCTGATTTTTCCTGGAAGGACTTTCAAACAAGGTCAAACAGCGAACTTGCTGATATTCTTGGCAACTTTCTCTTCAGAACATTAAGCTTTACAGATAGATATTTCGACGGACAAGTGCCGGAACTTTCAAATCCTGATTCTCAGATAAATGAAGTTCTGAAGCAAATTATGTCACTCAAAGATAACATTGAAAACGCCTACGAAAAATTTCAGTTTCGGGAGGCTATTCAATTATCAATGAACTTGGCTCGACTTGGAAATAAGTATTTCACTGAGATGGAACCCTGGCACCTCAGAAAAAATGACCTACAAAAATGTGGCGACGTTCTTCACGTGTGTCTACAGATTAGTGCCGCTATTTCAATTATCTTCGATCCAATTACGCCGAAAAAAATGGAGCAATTACGTGCTTCTTTGGGAATTACTGAATTCTCTTTTGATACTATCCAAAAGCAGATGCTAAAGCCCGGCACAAAAATTACCCAAGGGGAAATTCTCTTCAAAAAGATTGAAGATCAACAAGTTGAACAACAACTTGAGAAATTGGAAAAAACAACAAAGGCTGCAAGTCCGACGCTGGAAGAAGAGCAAAATTGGCCTGAAATAAAAGCAGAAACCGATTACCCAAGTTTTATGACCAATGATTTGCGTACTGGAAAAATCATTGAGGCTGAGAAAGTTGCCAAATCAAAAAAACTTTTGAAGCTATCTGTTGATCTTGGATTTGAAACCAGAACTATCGTATCGGGAATTGCTGAATTCTTCACTCCGGAAGAAGTTTTGGGCAAAAAAGTGGTAATCGTTGCAAATCTGGCCCCACGAAAAATAATGAATATCGAAAGTCAGGGTATGATTCTGATGGCTCAAAACAATGATCAGACCTTGAAACTTGTAGAATCGCATGGTGAGCCTGGATCCCCAATTTCTTAATTAATACATGGCTAACTTCCCCTCAACCGCTACAGATTACGACTTTTATGGATGTCAAGTTCATGAGGGTAAAACTATATTTCGTGTTTTTTCGCCCAACAGCCTGCTTATAACTGTTGAAATATTTGATCGTTTTGAACATACGGTTGGGCGCCGTTTCGACATGAAAGCGCGAAGCAATGGTATTTGGCAACTCGTTATCGAAGAAGATTTAACCGGAAAATTCTACGGATATCGCCTCAAAGGCCCCGCCAACGGCAAATACTACATATCCACAAATGAGTTAATTGCTGACCCTTGGTCTAAGCATGTTGCCTCGGTAAATGAATACCAAGGGCATTATAAATCCTTAATTACCAGCTCGAAGCCATTTGATTGGGAAGGCGATACTTTTATTCCCGTAGAAGACCCTCGTGATTTGGTGATTTACGAGACTCACATTAAAGACCTGACTGCTCATCCAACTTCCAAAGCCAGATCTAAAAGTGCTTATCTCGCTTTTATAGAAAAACGGATTAAAGGTGGAATTGAGCATCTTAAAAACTTGGGTGTAAATGCAGTTGAATTTTTGCCTCTACAAAAATTTGCCGGTTTTGAGCCTCCTTATCAAACCCAAACAAATGAAGGCTATAACAATCAGTGGAATCCTTACGCAAGGAACTACTGGGGTTATATGACCTCATTCTA
>SKIC01000119.1 GCA_007116685.1 Balneolales bacterium | reverse complement strand
TAAAAGTTCCCTGTTCGTTTTATGTTATATAAGTTAGATAAACTTTTTCTTATTTACATATCCAAAAGAACGAAGTTTATTAAATATTTATAGTAACCTACTAGTATAATTTTGCCAAAAAATACCCAGGGCTAAAAAAGTTAGGGAAAAGATTAGATAGGGGGGGTAACGATCTTTGTAGTCTCTGTAGATTACCTCTTCAACAGTGCTTCTTTCCATTTGATCGATTTGCTCATAAACCTCTCTTAGTGAAATATTATCTGTGGCACGAAGGTAAACGCCACCGGTCATATCTGCTATGGCTTGCATTTGTTCTTCGTCAATGGCTACGGGTATTTGATGATAACGAGTTCCAAATATAGGGTCGTTTACAGGATATGGAGCTGTTGGAGCATCTACACTGGCGCCAATTACGTGAACGCGAATTCCATAAGCTTGTGCTAATTGCCCGGCAGTTATAGGATCTATCTCGCCGGCATTATTCTCTCCATCGGTCAGAAGTATGATAACCCGGCTTTCGGCATCTGAGTTTCGCAGGCGATTTACGGCCGTTGCCAATCCCATCCCGATAGCTGTTCCATCCCGTACCATGCCCAAATCTACTCCTGCTAATTGCTGGCGTAGTAATCTGTAATCCAGTGTTGGGGGACAAACGGTAAAACTTTCGCGTGCGAAAATGACAAGTCCGATTCTGTCATTTTCTCTTCTGGTGATGAATTCGTCGATTGCATTTTTACAGGCAATCATACGGTTTGGTTGGAGGTCTTCTGCCAGCATAGATGAGGATATATCCAGAACCAGCATTATATCGATGCCTTCCACATTTTTCTCAATCATTACATTCTGCTCTTGGGGGCGAGCGAGAGCAATTACCAATAATATCAATGCTAAATGCTGAAATGCGTAAGGCATCCAGAATAATTTGCCTAGGCGGTTACCAGGGAGTTCTGTTAGAAATTCAGTATCTGAGAAGGTAAGCGTATTTATTCTTTTTCTGCGGTAATGCCAGTATTGAACTCCGACTAAGACCGGAACCAGTAGTAAGGCAAAGAACCAAATCGGGGAACTCCAAATCATTCCAAAACTCCCTCGTTTTGAGATTCCTGCTCAGCATTGAATCTACGGCGTAAGGCTTCAATACGATGCGTATCGTGATGACTCACATATTCATAAAATGCTTGTGCCTGATCTGAAATGAATTGACGATCTTTTTCAGAGGGTTCAAACTTTGCAAATTTCACCATATCGGATAATTTTAGAATATCTGAGGTAAGTTTGATTACGTCTTCATGCGCATAATTAGTTCGTAGCATCCTCAAAATTTCTGAAGTTGTAGATTCTAGCGCCAGTATTTCATAGACCTCTTCGAGATAGGTTCGAATAGCCTCACTGTAATCAGAAAAATACGTTTTGTTGTCTGGAACGGACTCTGTGTACTTAGTGGTGAGTTTTTCCAGAGTCTCGCGAAGTGTATCAAGGGGATTGATAAACGGTTTGGGCGGAGGCGGGGGAGGCAGTGGTTCAATCACTTCCGGCTCTTTGGTTCTATACTTTTGATAATAGTACCATCCGGCATACAAAACTCCCGCTAAAATCAGTAACCAGAATATAGAGGGCCACACAGACCTGCTAAAAGAATAAATGGATTTCAAAGGACGTAGTTCTTCGTCTTCTCCGGCAATTAAACTTTGAAAATAAAGGGGATAATCCGGGAGTAAGGCAAAAATGGAATCTGAATAGTTTTGGTAAAAAATAGCTAATTCAGGAATTGAACTATCCTCAGTGCCAAAAAACTGTAATCTATAAACCACGCTATCAACGCCATTTGAGCGAAACATCCGGCGGTTTACAAACTCCAGGTCGTCGCCAAAGGCTGTGCTGTCCGGAAATAGTAATGGCTGACTATCGGGATTTTCAATAACGATACTGTAACGCAAAATATCGCCAACCGCCACGGTATCTTTGTCTGTTGATACAAAAGCATTCTGTGCTAAAGTATCAGATACTAAAGTCGCAAATAAGAGTAGCGTTAAAAGGATTTTTACTATCATCTGCGTTGATGGCGTCTGTGAAAAAATGAGATTAAAAGCTCAATAAAGGAGCTATTTGTGTATAGAGGAAGCGCATCAATTTTATTTTTCCGGAAGAATTCTTGTAATTCTGTATTTCGCTTGCTCTGATAGGTGTGAAATGCCTCACGAAACGTGGTGCTGGAACTATCGATGAATAAGGTGGACCCATTCTCAGCATTTTTTACTGGAATCACGCCTAAATTAGGAAGTTGTTCTTCGAGCTGATCATTGATAATAAACGAAACTAATTCGTGCCGTTTGTTGGTGATTTTCAACTGCTTCTCGTAGGGTGTAGCCCTGAAATCACTGATTAAAACTACAATGGATCGTCTTTTCATCATTCCATTGACGTAGCCAAGAGCTTTTTCTACATCAGTTCCGCTACCCGTTGGTTGGGTTACCAGCATTTCACGAATCAGACGCATAACATGTGAGCGTCCTTTTCTTGGTGGGATGACTTTCTCGATTACATCAGAAAAAAGGACCAAGCCCACTTTATCATTGCTGCGAATAGCCGAAAAAGCCAGAACAGCACATAGCTCAACAGAGAGGTCTCGTTTACTTTGTTTTTGGGATCCAAATACGCCACTTTTGGAAATATCCACGCAGAGCATCAGTGTTTGTTCGCGTTCTTCTTCAAAAATTTTGATGTAAGGCTCATCATTTCTAGCAGTTACATTCCAGTCGATGGCTCGGATATCATCCCCAAATTGATACGGGCGTACTTCTGAAAAAGCCATACCTCTACCTTTAAACGCAGATGTATACTCTCCACTAAAGAGTTCGTTGACTAACCCTTTGGAGCGTATTTCAAGAGACCTGATTTTCGCAAATAGTTCCTTAGATATCATTTGACTGGAATATAGGAGTCCATGCTTTAACAGAAAAACTTAGTAACGTTATATTTCCGGATGGATTTTTTACAAGTTGTAATTTAGTGTCGCTGATTACTAAAAATCCGTTTTTGATTTGTATTTTCTGAGCATCACAAAAATTAATACTTAAAGATTATACTCATGCTAATCGGAGTACCAAAGGAAATCAAATCCCATGAAAATAGGGTAGCGCTTGTTCCTGGTGGAGCACAGGAATTAATCAATAGAGGGCATTCTGTTATTGTTGAGGCAGGTGCCGGTGTTGGCAGTGGTTTTGCTGACGAAGAGTACACAGCGGTTGGAGCCGAAATTGTGAATGATGTTGAACAAGTTTGGCAAATAGCTGAAATGATTATGAAAGTCAAAGAGCCTATCGCAGTAGAATACCCAAGAATGCGAGAAGGTCAGATTATTTTTACCTATTTCCATTTTGCGGCCAGTGAAGAACTGACTAAGGCTGTTGTAGATTCCAAATGTATTGCAATTGCTTACGAAACAGTTGAAAAAACTGACAGGTCTCTGCCTCTATTGATACCGATGAGTGAGGTTGCCGGTAGAATGTCTGTACAGCAGGGCGCGAAATATCTTGAAAAAGCACAAGGCGGTTTAGGGATTCTACTTGGTGGTATACCCGGAGTTAAACCAGCCAATGTATTGGTTTTAGGTGGTGGAATTGTAGGCGTAAATGCCGCAAAAATGGCTGCCGGAATGGGTGCTAATGTAACGATAATGGATATCAGTGTTCCGAGATTGCGTTATCTGGACGATATCATGCCTAAGAATGTAACCACCATTTATTCCACAGAAACAAATATTCGTGAGTATTTACCTAAAATGGATTTGGTAATCGGTGGTGTTTTAATTCCCGGTGCCAAAGCGCCATGGTTAATTAAGCGTGATATGCTTTCTTCGATGAAGCCGGGTTCTGTAATTGCAGACGTTGCAATTGATCAGGGCGGTTGCGTAGAAACGGCCAAGCCAACTACTCACGACAACCCAATTTATGTAGTTGATGATGTTATTCATTATTGCGTGGCTAATATGCCTGGAGCTGTTCCTTATACATCTACTCTCGGATTGACAAATGTGACCCTTCCTTATGCGATTCAACTCGCGAATAAAGGATGGAAGCAGGCTATCAGAGAAAACAAAGAATTAGAATATGGTCTGAACATTGCCAATGGCAAAATTACATATAAAGATGTCGCTGCTGCTTTTGATATGCCGTTTGTAGGCACAGAAGAAGTGTTGGCAGATTAGACCAGACTTAGTATCTTTAGTAACTTTCCCCCTGACCCAACGAATCACAACTATAAAAGGTTGAGCCCCCGATTCGTTGGGCTTTTTTTTGCCCTGGAAACGGAGGCTCATTTTGAGGTCAAGCTCAATAAATTGCTACAAAGACTTGCTGTAGCGTGTACTATTATCTTCGCCTTGATTTAAATAAATATCAAAAATTGAGACGATATTTCGGATGAAGGGTTTTCCTTTGTCTGTAATTTTCAAGTTGGCATCAGACAATTCAACTAAGCCTTCTTTTTCGAAATTTCTGAGTAAATCCCATTCTTCTTCAAAATAAGTGCGGAAATGAATATCAAAGCGGTGGGATAATTTTCTGAAATCCAACTGCATATCGCACATGGTTCTCATGATAATCCATGACCGTAATTCATCTTCCTCACTCATCAGATAGAATTTATGATAGGGAAGTTTCTCTTCATCTAATTGCGTGTAGTATTCATTGATATCCGGTTTATTTTGGTAATACATACTACCCACTTTTGAAATGGATGATACTCCTAAACCGTATATATCAATATCGTCTTTGGTACTGTAGCCCTGGAAATTTCTTTGTAGTGTTCCATTCAGTTGTGCCAACACCAAATCATCGTTTGGCAATGCGAAGTGATCCATTCCAATCGCTATATAACCTGCCTTAGATAACTCCTCGGCAAGCATGTGCATCATTTCAAATTTCAGATAGGCATCAGGTCGTGGATGTCTTTCCAGAAGTTTTTGAGCTGGTTTTATCCACGGAACGTGCGCATAATTAAATACTGCAAAACGATCCGGTTGATAGGTAATGGCCTCGCGGATGGTATCACGGAAGCTTTCCATGGTTTGTAAAGGCAAGCCTACAACCAAATCCGCATTCAAAGATTCAAAACCGGTATCGCGGAGCATTTTAAACGAATCGCGGTTCATGTAAGATGGTTGAATTCTGTTGATGGCTTTCTGCACATCCTCATTCACATCCTGCACACCAATAGAAGCCCGGTTGAATCCCGTTTTGCGAAGTGCCGCTGCCTTTTTCAAAGTTAAGGTTCTGGGATCAATCTCAACACCTGCTTCGGCATCCGATGATATTTTGAGATAAGAATTCAAAAGTTTGCCGAGTTGCAGTAGTTGCAAATCAGATAAATAGGTTGGAGTACCACCGCCATAGTGCAATTGCACTACTTTATTATCTGAATTCATCAAGCTTGCAAGCCGTTTGAGTTCTTTTTCCAGATACGTCAGATAAACATCACTTACTTCTTGCTGACGAGAGATTACGGTATTGCATCCACAGTACCAGCAAAGTGATTTACAAAAGGGCAGATGCAAATAAATAGAAATGTCTCTCGCTTCATTATTTCTATGAAAGATATATTCATTTATTCGTTGCCTGTCAGGTGCACTTACCGGAATAAACTGTGGTGCAGTTGGGTAAGATGTGTATCTTGGTACGGGTTTACTATATTTTGATACAAGTTGTTTGTTAGTATGAGTCATTCCTAAAGCCTACATTTTCTATGTTCAGGCGTTAAAGTACAACAAACAATAGCGGGTTCGCTATGACTCATGTCACGTGAAAACATGACTTATATCAGTTTAGGAAGGAAGAATTAGGTAGCGAGGGATTCAGCTTTCTTCTTCGGTATCTTCCTCTTCTTCGCTCGAATCCACGTCTTGTTCTTCTAAATCAATGGCTCCGGTCTCCATTTCTTCCACTCTGTCGGGCGCTTCTGATACCACCAAATCAATCGTAGTACCTTCAAATACTTCAGAATCTTTGGGGTCATAATCCAAAATAATATTTGGCTCTTGATTTCTGGTCACCTCAAAACGAATAGATCCTATTCTCAAACCATTAATACGAAGTTGTTGCTGACCTTCTGCTACACGCATTCCACGAATATCCGGCAGCTCAACCATTCGGCTTCCAAGACCATCGCTTACAACCAAATCCACAACGGTGCCGCGTTCAACATTTGCTCCGGGACGAACAGACTGTCGCAAAACGGTGCTTCTGAAACGGGAAGATTCGTAACTGATATTTCCCACTCGTAGACCAAAATTCTGTAACTGAATTTCAGCATTTCTTTGGGATAAATTAATCACATCAGGAACGGTTATCAGAGGACGAGTACTCGTGTTTACCGTTAGATAAACTTTACGATTCGGCTTTACGATAACTTCAGGATCAGGAGTTTGGTCGGTTACATAGTTGGGTGGGAAGGCATCATGAGCTCGTTGCGCTACAATTTCGTGACGAAAGCCTTTGCTGGTGAGCAATTCCTGGGCTTCCTCTAAACTAAGATGAGTTACATCCGGTACGGTTATTCCGGTATTGTAATTCGTGTACATGGGCATAACCAAGCGGTCCATTGTGAACAAGGTTAATGCTCCAAATAGTGCAATACTGATTATTAGGATGTAAATACGTGTTTCTCTGAGTAATGTAAGCATGGCTAAAGGTACGAAATCTCTAAAAAGAATATCCTATAGATAGAAGTGGGTTTTGGAACCTGTCCATATATACGCTGGCCTGAAGTCTTTGATTTTGCAGTTTGCTGTTTAACATAGCATCAAAAGCAGAAACAAAGTGATTCATGGCGAGAGCCATGATCATATATCGTGCGAATTTTAATTCGCGATTGAATTGATCACCGATTTGTGCATGCCTGAGAAATTTCGGTGTGGCAAAACTTCTGTCCGGTATCAAAACAAATTGTCTGTCATCTGTCCACCAATCAGCCCAACCTGGTCCGTACTGAAAATATTTAGATATTAGCTCATAATATTGCTGAGAGCCGAATCCATCTAAATAGTGAGAAAAACCAACGCCTGTTCCGTCATAATAAAGTGTATGCCTTTCTAGATTATTCAGAATGTCCAGATTAATAAGTTGCCATTCCTGGCGATAATTGAATTCGCTATCCATCAAATCCATGATGTTACTACCATCGGTGGTTAAATTGCTGAAATCGAATGGATTACCGTTTAATGCGTTGTATTCAATCATCCATTGTGCGTATCGGATAACACTGAAGTTATCATGAGCGAAATCCTGATAGAGTCGTTCGCCATCTCGGCCTCTGTTTTCGTTTATGGCGAATAAGGTAATGGCAGTGATTTCAATAGCAGCAAAGATTCCGGCTTTAATCCATTGATCATTTGCCGCCTGACCTAAACCAGGTAACACAAGGGAGGAGGCAAAGGCTAATCCCGGATTATTGCCGATGGTTTGAAGGAAAGTTGCGGAAGGCTCAGCATTTCTCAGAGAAATATTACGGTGAACTTCGTGGCTGTGGAAGTCAGATAAACTGATATTTTGCTCTACAGTGGGATCAAAACTCTCATCCCAAAACTGAGCATGACTGAATTTTGTGCCACAAAAAAGAAGTATGAACAATAAAATGGAAATTACTTTTCTCATCAGAAATCGAAATCAAATAGTAAACCAAAGTTAATTAATAACTCGCCTCCATAAGAAACCGTTGGCGAAGCACCCGGAGTGATAAACGTGTCGGGGAAAGTTAGCGTATAGGTATCAAAACCGTATGCACCACTGATAAACAAACGGGAAGGGAAGAAGTAATAGGAATTCATACTAATCCGCAATTCCGCTCCCAAACCTTTTTTGATATTGTTATCGATGTTTAAGGGACCTCCCCAACCATTACCTGCCTCTGCAAATAAGCGAAGAAATACGTTATCCATGGTAATGCGTCCGTATTGGCGATAGATATTCGTGATTAGCGGTGTGTAGTAATTGAATTGAGCGAATGCCGTAGTATTCCCACCCAGCGCAAAAAACGGATAGGAACGCATTCCAATAAACCCACCGATATAATCCACGAAGAAATATTCATCTAATGGATTAAAATAGGAGAAGAAACGTCCTCTGACCGAGACAAACTCGTTTCTGATGCGAAACCCATACATGGCCTCCAGTTCAACCGAATGGTTCTTAAAATTGTTATAAACTGGAATCAGCGTTCCGTCCCTGATATCGTAGCCGTCGAGTAATCTGCTCGGTTCGTAACTGTAGCGGATTTGGGCTCGCAAACCTTGCATAGCGGCAGCGCTAAAACGATGGTATTCCTCCATTTCAATCACATAAGCGGCGGTGTAGGTATTTCCGATAAAATACCGAGCAGTAGAACCGGCAATAACTTCACGAAATTCTCTCGAAAAGAAAGGTTCGGTAGAAACCCGGTACGGACTGTGGTAATAACCCAACTCAACCAATGAAAATCGGTTCAATTTGCTGATTAAGGACGCTTCAAATTGGAAAATATCGTAGGCGATATCTGTAAAAGTAGTATCAGGCAGACAAGCGGTACATGGGAATTCTTCGATTTGCAGTCCATTTTCAACATTTCGACGAATGTTGAACAAACTAAGCGATACCGTTGGCGACCAATGGCGCTGAATAAACGGCAAGCCGGTGTATTCGAGTGTTAGAAAGGCGTCGCGGTCTAAACTTACCAACCGTCCGGGACGGAAGAAGTCGTCGATTCCATCAGAATCTCTCGAACCGGGACCAATCAGAAATCCACCAAATAAAGTGAAATTTTCGAGCATACTTCGTGAGCTTCCGTAAACACCGATTTTGGAATCTCGCCAAAGGTTTTCTCCTAACCTGCCGATTTTTCCATCCCGAAGTAAAGATCGGTTTGAACCTCTTGGTTGGCTATAATTATCAAAACGTAGTACAGGGAAAAAGGAGAAAGAAGTAAATTGATCTTCGTAGGCATAGAATTCACGAGCAGAACTGCCTCGCGTAGGCAATGTAAATTGATAGCGTCCGGTATCGGCTACACTGATTGCCAATTCAGAGAAAGGCTCGATATTCGCGTCATTAAATAAATTCAGCGGTTCAATTTCGCGGGCATCAAATCTTTGATTTCTTACAACAGGTTCGGCATCGAAAGGAATTACGCGTGCGTTGGAAGGTTTGTGCTTTTTGATTTTATAGCCACCAGAGGTAAATCCGGAATAAATTAAAGTACCTTCATTATCTACCACAGGCATAAAAGCGCCACCGCTTACTTCGGTTATTTGAACTTTATCACCACCAAGCAAAGGCATACGGTAGATATTATAGATGCCAGAAAAATCAGAACTGAAGTAGAGAAACTCCCCATCAGGACTCACAAAAGGGTCTCTGTAATCTACGTGCAAACTTGCTAATACGGGCTGTTTTTCTCCGGTTCTGATATCAAACTCATATATGCCTCGCATAGAAACATCTGCGTAGCTGAAGTACAATCGGTTTCCATCAGGATGCCACACCGGACGATAAGATTGCTCACTGTGCTCGAAATGCGTCAGACGCTGAATGCTGTCTGCATCCATATCATAAATGACCAGATTGGCAGAACCGTCATACAATTGTACTGCAGCAACTTTCTTTTCGCTTGGATGCCAGGCGGGATCCATGATTCGGCCACTTTTTGTGAGTTGCTGAGATTCATTTTCTTTTATATCGTAAAGAAATAAATCTCTGTATTCCTCTCCGTATCTGTTTTGCGTGATTTTACTGTAAACCAAAGATTCGCCATCAGGAGAAAAACTAAAAGAGGTGGAAACACGCTCTATATTTAGCGGATCATCATGGCAAGAGCCACCGTGGTGAGAATGGTTATGATGCAGAATTCGGGGTAAATGAAATGCCGTTTTGGTCTCATTATTTTCTAAATCTTTCATCACAAGCGTTAAGCGAGCATCATGACGTCCACGATTTGTCAGATAGGCAATACTTTGATTATCGTTGTGAAATGTCGGGAAGAAGTTGAAAAATCCTTCTTCTTCAATGTATTCAAATTCGCTTAATTCGAGTTCAGCAATTTGCTCCAGGTATTGTTGTTTTCTGTCTTCAATCCAGTTTCTGTGCACTTCACGCCCATCAATTCCGGTTACGTTTTTGATAGCTTTTCGAACATCAAAAACACCACGATTACTGAATTCCCTGCTTACATCAGCAACGGCTTGTTGCCCAAAAGTTTCAGAAATATATCGCGTGAGATCAAATCCCATATTATAAACCAATTCTCTTTCCATAGAGGTTTTGGAATGGAATGTCCCCATTTTCTCAAGACTCAGATAAGTACCATCCAGAATATTTGAGCGAAGGAGCATATCACGGTGAGAATCCCAGTAATCATAATTGAGATTTTCCGTCATAAACTGAGCGGTACCTTCAGCCATCCAGGCAGGCATTGAAATTCCGGAGAAAGGATAGCTGATAAATCCACTTGGAAAGCCATAGAGTACGTCAGGGCGGCGCACATCCTCGTAAGACAGCCACTGCAAATAGCTGGCAGGCCTGCGACGGCTTTGTTTCATTGAGACTTGTAATTGGATTATATGCACTAATTCATGTGTTATTACATTCCTTAGCCAGTTATGCGTGCCTCTAAGCGGAGTATCGAGGGAAGGGAGCCAAATTTCGATTTTGTTATCGTAGAAGTAGGCAGCACCGTTTGAGAAATCGAAGCGATCTATAAGTACGATATTGATTTTCTGATCCGGGACGTAATCATACAATTCGGTAACCGGACCATAAATTTCTTCAGCGATGCGGGAAGTTACCTGAGCCGGACGGCTGTTTCCTTCCTGAAAGTGCACCAGGAAGTGGTCACTTTCTATGGTGTACCAATCCAGGTGGTTGTAAGGAAAGGAATAGAATTGTGGCGACAATTGCGCAGTAGCAAAGGCAGCCGGAAACAGTAGTATCGCTAATAAAAGACTAAATAATCTCACTGAATAACCACAATTTTTAGAAGTTCTGATTCTGTTCGGTTGCCACCTTTTGCTTGAACTCGTGCATAATATACGCCACTACTCCAGTTCGAGGTCTGTACTTGAATCTCATCAGGTTGGTTGCCGGATGAGCGGGCGGTGTATTCGGCTACGCGAGTTCCGTTCATGGTGATGATGGTCACCGTAATATCAGCCGGTTCGGAAGTTTCAAAACGAATATGTGTAACATCGGATGCCGGGTTTGGCCAGTTGTAGGTTTCCCTGCTATTTAAAAGACGGAAATCAGGTTCTGCTCGGGTAGATAGGAGAAGGGAAGAACTGACCTTATTATTGTTAAAATCACCATATATGCTTGTCCATGCAGTTTCTTGCATATTAGGGAATTTCCATCCACGTAAACTGCCTCCGGGACTTACAGAAATTAAAGTATTACCCACAAAAGCTGAGTGAACGAGTTCAAAATCCTGACCAGGAACACCACCGATGAGTAGAGGGAAATTATCTATAAGTCTGAAATTTCTGTCGTAAGCCAAATGCAAAAGTGATAAGCCATCACTCACGGTGAGGATGATTTCCAGTTGGTCATTGCCGGTAATATCAGCTAAAAGCGGGGAACTGATGATTTTCCAATCATCGGGCATTTGTAATGGGAATCCATCCAATATGGCGCCGTTTTGATTTTTGGCAACCAAAGTATTTTGCTCAAAATCAGCGAATAAAAAGTCTATGAAGCCATTTTGATTGTAATCTACCATGGCAGGCCAGCTTATTTTGGAGCCATCATGAATATGAACCGGCTCTGAACTAATAGTGGTAAAGAAGAAGCTCAGCCGACTATCAGTCAGTAAATATGTACTAGCCGAATTCGCAGTAGTATTGATTAATCCTGCATAAATACGCTCAGAATTACGCTCAGATGAGGTAAGAACATAATTTAATTCCCCATCTGATGAAAGAAGTACATCATTTTCCAGATAGTTATAAACGCCGCTCAAGGTGGCTGTTCTCTGCTTCTGCTGATTACGAGGAGCTAGTGTTTGGCCACTGTTACTATCCAAAAGAAAATCCGAAAAGTCGATTTCAAAAGTATCCTGATTTAAGAGACTGAAAAATGCAGGTAGAGTTTCGCTGTTGATGGATAAATCATCGTTTTCCCAATCGATGCTGACTTCGAGTTCATCCAAGGCATTTATTTCAGCGGTAATTTTTCTGAAGATGTGATTTCCGGCATCAAAATGTGATGAAATCAGTTTAGCATCCGAAAAGGGCATAGAGGACGAAATTCCCGAAATATGGTGTACTCCACTTTGCTGATTATTCTTTGGGAGAATATGCAGTCCGGAAATGGATGGAATTACCAATAGGGTATCAGAACCGGAAATGTGATGTGTAACGCTTAGTGGAAATGCTGAGGAAGGACTCAAAATGGGAGTCTCTGGCAAAGTATTCTGGCTAAATTCGACTGGAACAGCGATTTCAGGTAAAACCTGACGAGCATAAACGTAAGCAATGGGCAAATTAGCCGAGAAATCGTATAGCTCATAATAGGCTGGAGCACCTGAATTACTTTCGTTGGATGGTTGGGTGTCCGGACCAAAACGGTTTTGGTAAGCTACAATCTCCTGGTTATTTGAAGCAATTACAGTAAAGTCATTGCCATCCCACCAAAAATCAAAAGCGTGACCGTTTATGTAGCGACTACTTTCTAATCCAAATTCTGCTCTGCCAATTTGTTGGGCGCCATCGGCTTCCACGAGGCGTACTCCTCTGCGCTCTGTATTGGCGTTGATGCGATTATCAGCGATGGTACTTTGAATCACTGCATCGTCGATATGCCAAATCAAAATGCCACCATTCAATATTCTGTCTTCATCTACATCTTCTATTGCGCCGATATTTCCACCCGGTAAACTGAAATCAAAGTTGGAGACATTTATAACAACGCCAGGTGGCAAAATCTCATCGTATTCGGCGGAATTGAATGGATTAAAACGTTCATCAGAGCTTGGGATGGTTACCTCGGTAAGAGTCCCGTCAGGCTCACGAATAGTGAGCGTTACGCCGGTTCCATCTGGGTCTCTGTGTCGGTTTTCGATCAGAATATATTCCGATTCGCTTATAAAATGGCGCGCAATTTGATTTGGCCTTTGAACAGATACCGCAGGTAACTCAATTTGAGATTCATCCAATGCGATGTCAAAGGGGGTAACCCAACCAAGATGGTATTTTTCCCATGCGGAAAGTTCCGGGGGAAACATCCCCAGATAAGAAAAAATGGAAGCGCCATCCATTAACCCAAATCGCCCGATACCCGCCTGACCGGTTTCGGTATTGAATAAATCTGGCAAACCTATAAAACTGCCAATATTGGCTGCTAAAATTCCATTTATGGATAATTCGAGCACAAATTCATCCCCGAGGATATTTTCACCAGCTCTGGATTGGGTTTGTGGTAAAATTGCAGTATTACGAATCGTAAAATTTGGAGTATTGGTAGGAAAACCGTCGAAAGTGGGTTCGTCTAATAATCTTTGTAACGAGGATTCACTTAAAAAGACGGATGGTATGTCTTGTGGAGTTTTGTTAAGTGTTGTACCGGTAAGTTCGATGTCGCGACCGGCACCGGCATGAAAAACCACAAACATTGTGCGTTCAGGGTCTAAGCCATTAAAGCTAAGGTCTCCGGCTTCGTATGCTTTTTCCCAAACATCACGAGCCAAATTGGCTAAGCGAAAGTTTTCTGAGCCGTCTTCTCCAATAGGGGCATAAGCTGCCATTTCTTCGTCGAGAGTATAAATCTGTGGCAGAACTTCGTAGCTGATGGTTAGTTGCTGGTTAGAGACGGTTTCGAAGTAATTGCGTGCAAATTCAAGATGTGCTTCAAAGTAGGGTTTGTCGTGGGGCAGGGGACCAATGATAATATCGTCTCTGTCGAGATAATCCAGATGGAATGAACCATCG
Source organism: Balneolales bacterium (assembly GCA_007116685.1). Taxonomy (GTDB): domain Bacteria; phylum Bacteroidota; class Rhodothermia; order Balneolales; family Natronogracilivirgulaceae; genus SKIC01. Next base: position 2,933 of record SKIC01000119.1, on the reverse strand, counting down.
CCACTTGTGTATGGATTTTCATCTCTCTGAAAATCTGCCATAGCGGCAATGATGTGGATGTGCCCGGTAGCTCTGTTGGTATTGGACTCCGAATAGAACGTAACCGCCGGATTAAGCTTTAATTCAAAGTTCTGAGCTAGTAGGGAGGGAGTAATAGAAAAAAGGAGTACGATCAGGAAAATCGTACTCCCTTTTTTCAGAATCTTATGCATTCAAAAAAATCTAAGGAATTATAAATTGATTAAAGCAGAGAGTCGGATAGTGTTACCGAGCGGGTGCTCTTCTTCAATTGTATAAATGTAACTAAAGTCCACGCCGAAGAAACTGTAGCGTAAACCGGCTCCAAAGGTAAGGAATTCTCTGTTACCATTGTTAGGAGCCTCATAAAAATAGCCTGCTCTAAGGGCAAACAAATTGGTGTACCAGTATTCCATACCTACACCAATCATAAACTGCTCTGCAAGTGGTACATCTACCAAACCGGCACCTTGAACAGGTTCCCATTGATAGGTATCCCAAGAACGAAATAGAGCTTCTCCAACACTCATTGCCTCACCATCGGCATCTCTTCGGGCCATAATTTTTGAAAAATCGTTGGAGAAAGTAAGTGTATTGTTTCCGTCTACATCAAGATCCATTTTGTAAGACCAGCCTAAACGAAGTAAGGTTGGGAGGGGATCGCTTTGGGCTTCGTCATTATATTGAATAGCAGGACCAATATTGGATAGATTGAAACCGGCACTAACTTCAGCCGCACGTCCACCAACGTAGAAAGGATTGGTTCTGTAAAGGGCTGCTACGTCGAAACCAACGCTTACACCATTTTGTGCTTCCTGCTCACCAACAGTAGTTCCGCGAGGAACCAAAGAGGAGTAGATGAAGCGTGTTCCCAAACCAATACCCCAATTCGGAGTAAGTTTGAAACCATAAGATGCACCAACAGCAAGTTCGTAACTGGTGAAACGACCGAGGAAGTTGTTGTTTTCGTCACGGTACTCTTGTTCGCCAAGGTTAAGGAAAGTAACGTGACCACCAATGGTTCCGATTCCATCTAAGTGATAGGCACCTACAAGGTAATCGTAAAAAAGGTCCGTATTGAAGTTTGGAAGCCAATCAGCATGCGTAATACTGATTTGGGTATCCGTTTGAAAAGCTAATCCCGCAGGATTCCAGAATACAGCTGCTGCGTTATCGGCAATAGCTACACCGGCATTTCCCATCCCGGCCATACGAGAGTCTGGCTCGATTTGCAGAAAGGGAACAGCAGTAATCCCTACCTGGGCTTTTGCATTAAATCCAATAAGTAACAACAGCGTTGTTGCTAATACTGAGATTGAAATTTTAAGTTTTTGCATAAGATTCTCCTTAGATGCGATTTCAGAAGTAAAATAGTCATTATCTGATAATGACGAGTCGTTCAATTTTTTCATAATGTTGCCTGCCGGCGGGGGTATCAGCACTTATTCGTACATGGTATAAATATGTACCATTGGCTAATCTGTCTTGATCTCGGTCTCTGCCATCCCATTCAATTTGCACCCGATTTCCACTGGAAATATAGTTTTCGCGTACAATCTGATTGACCGGCTGACCTGATAACGTGTAAACCCGGATATTAATATCCAAAGGAATACCTGCTTGATTATGCTCGAAAGCAAAAAACGTAAAATTGTGCATAGGATTTGGATAGTTGAACATATTGTTCACTACTAATTCCTCAGCATCTGCAACGGTGAAATAAATCGAAGTTTCTCCCGGATTGTTAAAAACATCCCAGGCTCTGAGTGTTAATTCATAGTCTCCATTTTGCAGATTGTTCAGTGGATATTCAATATTTCCACGAGTGAAATCATTCAATTCACTTTGATAAAATTCATTGAGAATGAAGGTCTGTTGTATTGGATTCTGTCCTTGTCCCTGGCGTGTTAAAATAGCGATAATTTCATGACCAACACCGGATCCAGTGGCATTAATACCGGAATTATCTGATAAATTAGCCTTTAAAATCGGGGCGTCGTTTACGGTCATTCCATTTACAAAACTATCGTCGTTAAGGAATACATCTATTTCCGGTCCGGTACCGTCATCCTGTGCGTCAGGATTTCTCCCATTCACAAAAAAGCGCGACCACGAACCCACAGCATCCACTTCTGAAGCACTGGCATAAATTTGAATACGGCCGGTAGAATCTGAGTAGGCAATATCTTTCGGGATGATAAACTCACTTCGGAAAAGTCCGTTCTCCACACTTACTCTACCGTTGAATAAATTATCGTTTTGAACGCTATATCCACATTCCGGAATTCGGCACTGATCCGGAACCCAATCTCTGTTTGGGTATGGGACAAATCTGGCAGCATCAAAAACCCTGATATTTGCTTCGCCATTATAAGCATTGTCCACTTGTTGAAATTCACTCTGGATGTGTCCCTCAATAACCACACGGTCTAGTGCTCGTAATTGAATTGGATCATCAATTTCTGAAATATCCTGACCATTTATGGTGGTAATCGATGCTGTACGCTCCGGAAGCCCAAGGCGCATGGCTGGATCACCTAATAAGATAAATTTTTTGCTGTTACGTGATTGTCCGGCATTGGTATTCTTGGTATCCATATATATAGACCCGAGTGTTCTTGGGCGACCTTGCTCGTCGCGAATCAGCAACTTTTCTGTCAGTTGTACATTCAGTGCAAAATTGTTTGTTCCGTCAGGATTACTGTCAGTGTAAACTACTCTGGTAGTTGTGTATGTTGCAACAATTCCAGCATTGGTTTCAAGTAACAATCTTTCTGCACCGGAAAACCGATCCGTATCGTCGTAGCGACCAAACTCGCATGTTGCTGTAACAAAAATGCTGAGTCGGTCTTCATTCCTTAGGCGTGGTATATCCTGAATATCAAACAGACGCTGAGCAGTTAGAAAATCCTCAT
>SKIC01000156.1 GCA_007116685.1 Balneolales bacterium | reverse complement strand
GATCAACTCCGATAAATTTATGGAGCATTTTTCTTGGCTTTATTGCAGGTACAATTCTGTTTATCGGAAAGTATAAACACATAGAGCGAATTCTGATTGCGATTGTAATTCTAATGAGCATCTCATTTGTGATAACTGCGATTCTTACTCGGCCAGACATTTCGGCACTATTGCGTGGAATTTTCATACCAGACGCAAGCGAAGGAAGTTTCCTCACGATTATGGCTGTGATTGGAACCACCGTTGTGCCCTATAATTTATTTCTCCACGCTAATTTGGTGCGTGAAAAATGGGCTGGTGTTGAAAGTTTACCACAAGCCCGAACCGACACCATCTTGTCCATAGTGCTGGGAGGAGTGGTTTCCATGTGTATTGTTATCGCAGCAGCGGCTTCCGGTCTTGACGATATTAGCAACGCTGCCGATCTAGCAGTTGGGCTTCAGCCACTTTTTGGTTCTGCGGCTACCTACGGAATGGCTGCCGGACTTTTCGCTGCCGGAATTACATCAGCGGTAACCGCACCATTGGCAGCTGCTTACGTGGGCATGAGCTGTTTCGGCAAATCGCCGGATATGAAATCTCTTGAATTTCGTGCGATTTGGCTGATTATCATCCTTGTAGGAATGATATTTTCGGCTTTGGGAACCCGTCCGGTTGAACTCATTCAATTCGCACAAGTGGCGAATGCGCTGCTTCTTCCGATTATGGCCGGATTTTTACTCTGGATTACATCAAAAAAGTCCGTAATGCATGTATATACCAATTCAACCTGGCAAAATGTAGTGGGATTAATCATCTTATTCATAAGTCTGGTGTTGGCTTTTCGTGTTTTTTATGTTTTGTTTGGATAAGAGCAACTCGCTGGTCTAATCCGGCATTTCTCAAACAAAATATTTGATGCAATAGGTGTGAATTCTCTCCTTAGTAAAATTGATATTAATTGTGACATGGGTGAATCCTTTGATGGCAGTTCTATAGCCGGAGACGAAATGCTCATGCCCTTGATTTCATCCTGCAATATTGCTTGCGGACAACATTCAGGAGATTCTCAAACACGAAAACGCTCTATCGCACTTGCAGTGCGCAACGGAGTTTCCGTTGGCGCTCATCCTTCCTATCCGGATGCGGAATATTTTGGCAGGCGTTACATGGATCTTCATGGCAAGGCACTGGTCACCGTTTTCATGGAACAAATTGATATTATTGCCTTGGAGTTGCAGAATCATAATGAAAAATTGCATCATATCAAGCCACACGGAGCACTTTATCATCATCTGATGAAACACGAAAAAGATGCATTCGCAATTGCTGAAGAAGTTGCTTCCCGTTATCATGATTCAATTTTATATGGTTTGCCTTCCTCGGAATGGCAACGAGCCGCGGAAAAATTCAACTTAAATTATGCTCGTGAAGCTTTCGCCGATCGTCGTTATTTGCCTGATGGACAACTACAGCCGCGATCCGAAAAAGGATCTGTGCTGGATGTTTCGGAAAGTCTGGATCAAATCAGAGAAATGCTCATCAACAAAAGAGTTCGGGCTACGGATGGGACGTTTTTCTCCGTAATTCCTAACACCATTTGTGTGCATTCAGATTCACCGGATTGTCTATCCATATTGAAGGCGATTCATGAATTTCTAAGATCTGAAAACATGCAACTATCATCCTCATGGTGAATAAACAACCTACATTTCATCGGCTTAGCGAATTTCATCTTTTGCTGCAATTTGAGAAAATAAGCCTGGAAGAACTGCATGCTTGGTATCATCATCTTGAAAATCTTAAAATATCCGGTTGCATAGAAGTTGTTCCTGCCCGAACCAGTATTACCCTGCATTTTGAGACGTATTTTTGGGATGCTCAGGAAATAATTTCAGCCTTAAAAACTGAAACTATCCGTAAGCAGAGCACTTTGTCGCAAAAATCTCACACTATTCCTGTTTGCTATGAAGCCGGGCTGGATTTGGATGAGATTTCTGCATCGGTAAATTTGAGTAAGAATGAACTCATCAAAAAGCATTCAATGCAAGAATACACGGTGGCTATGACCGGATTTTTACCGGGATTTCTGTACCTGGATGGTTTGGATTCGGCATTGCACATTCCCCGAAAATCTACGCCTCGGAAAAGTGTACCGGACGGTTCGGTTGCTGTTGGAGGATCTCAAACGGGCATATATGGTCTTGAAAGTCCCGGAGGATGGCACATTCTGGGACTGACACCTATTCGAATTTTTGATCGGGATACACTCCCGCCCATGAAATTTCTGTCCGGCGATAAAGTTCGATTTTCACCCATTTCAATTCAGGATTATGAAAATGGAAACTGGCAAATTTGAAATAATGTCCGCCGGTCTCCATACCACAATTCAGGATATGGGAAGATTTGGTTGCGCCAGATGGGGATTTCCGCCCTCAGGTGGCATGGATATACGGTTGGTGCAAATAGCCAACCGGCTTGTTGGCAATCGGCATAATGCACCGGTACTTGAATTTGCGAGAAAAGGAGATACCATCCGATTTTTATCTGCTGCAATCATTGCAATTGCATCGCCAGATGTTGAAGTTTTTTGCAACGACGTTCCAATTTCGCTTTTTAAAGCACTAGAAGTAAAGCAGGGAGATGTTCTGCGGATTTCCCATTTAAAAACCGGGAATTTCGGCTACTTGTCTATTTTCGGAGAAATTGAGGCAGAGAGTTTTTACGAGAGTTTCTCCACGCACACGATTTCGCAAACAGGAGGATACTTCGGACGAAAGTTACAAACAGGTGACCAGTTGAGGTGGAAAAAAACTTCCGATGAAACTGCGACCGGAATAATTTCTCGGAATTTTCATCCTAAATTCGAATCTTTAGAACAAACCTTCCGTTGTTTGCCTAGTCCAGAGATGCCTAAAATTTTGGAAAATGTCAAAAAATTTCGGGCTAAAGTAGCCAGCGATGGCAACAGAATGGGTTTTCGTATTTCACTCAATTCCATCGCCAAGCCGGCTTTTGATATACAATCCTCCGCAACTTGTCCGGGAACCATTCAATACACGGGCAATGGAGAAGCAGTTGTGCTGATGCGGGATGCACAAGTGAGCGGCGGATATCCCAGAATAGCGCAGGTAATTTCCGCAGACATTAGCCGCTTTTCCCAACTTAGGCCTGGATCTGAAATCCAGTTTGAAAGTGTGGATTCAGAAACGGCAATTCGTTTACACCGCCATCAGGAAATGTATTTGAAAAATACAGTTAAAAGCTCAAATCAAAAATAACGGTTTGTTTGACGATAGAACGGCTTTCCGCTACCACAAAGTCACCCCCCAGACTCTTTAATAACTTCATCCAGTCGATGCATAATATTTTCCGGAGTCATCCCATGCTCCAATGCTTCAATGGCATCATTCATTATTTGAAACGTTTTCTGAGTATGTTCAGGTAATCGCCCTAACTGTTTTTCCATCATAACCTGTGTTTGTGCAACAGAAGCACGTGCCCATTTACAAAAATCCGGCATATTGTGTTCATTTTCTGACGCATGCGATAACAGCGTTTGTAGTAAACTTTTAGCTTTCTCCTCAGATTCCGTCTGCTTCTCTTCTTCCTCAAGTTCTTCAGCCTGCTGATTCCGACGCCTTTTCCGCTCCCGTTCACGTCGTGTTTCATCCTTTAGCAAGTCAAAGCATTGCTGTAAAATGGTAGCCAAAATGGCATCTGCTGTTTTCGGAGTTCCAGTTTGAAATCTGACCAGAAGATCTTCGGTCATTACTGCTTGTAAAGCTGCTGTCATTTTCTGCATGGACGGCAATGTGGGGACATCAAATTTGGCAAGAGTACCAAGGGAACCTGCATTCGTGTAAAAATGGTGAGAAGGTGGCGCAGGTCTTCCGATGTGCAATTTTGCGGGTGGCACAGGCGGTATTGGGCGTTGAACTTTGCCCTTACCTTTAGAAGATTTTGCTTCTTCAGCCAGATTATGAAATAGATTTTGAATGGAAATGTTCATTTTGGCTAAAACTTATACTCTAAAAGCCTTTTACTTAGCAATCTACAAAAACTTCTTCAACGTTTTCGATTGGGTTGCCGCTCAAATACCTATCTTATTGTATGCCAAAAAATGATTACAACATTGCAGATGACGCCAGAGGTGCCAGTAAAATCACAGTTGATGCCGTGCGCGAAATTACCGGCATTGTAGAGGCGCTGCATAAAACCATTTTGCACGTTGGCGGCATTCGTGGTCCATTGCACAAAACCCGAACCAGAGGGATTACGGGATTTGTTTTCAGAATTATTTATAAAATCATTGATATCGTTGGATATAGTACAGGCAAACTATTAGCCCAGCTCTCGATCATTATAGAAAAGAAAACATCAACACTACAACGAGAAGCCATTATTTCTGCACTTAATGGTGTAATTGGTGATTATCTTGAAACGTCTGAAAATCCACTGGCGATACAGATGCAGTTTAGGAAAAATGGGAAAGTCCTAACTTTTGCTGAAATAACATCAGAAGTACAGATGGAGGAACCCCGAATTTTATTGATGATTCACGGTCTGTGCATGAACGACCTGCAATGGACACAAAAAGGGTATAATCATGGTGAGAAAATTGCCCGAGAATTGGGATATACTCCACTTTATCTTCACTATAACACAGGCAGACATATTTCGACCAACGGTAGAGAATTTTCAGAACTGCTTGAGAAACTCACTTCGTTTCTACCCGAAAAATCTACTTTTTCATTTTTGACGCATAGCATGGGCGGATTAGTTAGTCGTAGCGCCATCCATTATGCCAAACTAAATGACTTTACATGGCATAAAAAACTACGGAAGTTGGTTTTCCTTGGTACTCCACATTTTGGAGCACCAATGGAGCGGGGCGGAAACTGGCTGGAAACTTTGTTGGAAGCTAATCCTTTTAGCGCTCCCTTTGCTCGTCTTGGTAAAGTTCGAAGTTCGGGAATCACAGATTTACGCTATGGAAATCTTACTGATGACGACTGGGAAAACAAAGACCGTTTTGATAGAAGTCTAAAACCAATTTCGCACTTGCCCCTGCCGGATAGTATTGATTGTTATGCTGTGGCCACAACCACTTCAAAAAGAGAGGGTCTGATAAAAACCGAAATTATTGGGGATGGACTTGTGCCCTTGAAAAGTGCGTTGGGGCAACACGAAGAGCCTGGAAAATCTCTGAATTTCCCACCGGAACATACGCTGGTATTACGAAAGGAAAATCACTTAGGCTTATTGAATAATCCGGAAGTTTATAAAAAGCTTTCGTTTTGGTTGGCTAACTAGCAGAAATAATTAGCTTGTCATTCTGTTAAGAACTTGCTCCAGCTTTTCCAGCGTGTAATCAATTTCAGATTCCGTGTTATATTTTGAAAGGCTGAACCGGATGCTGGATTTCGCAGTTTTCTCATCAATCCCGATTCCCAAAAGAACGTGAGACGCTTCTACTGCACCGGAAGTACAGGCCGAGCCATTTGAGCAATATACACCTTCAATATCCAGATTTAGCAACAGCATTTCGCCATCCAGTGCATTTCCATCCGGCATTGGGAAAGACACATTAACGATGTGGTACCCACCATGTTCAGTATCGCCGTTAGTCACAGCTAAATCTGGAAATCGCTCTTTTAATCCGCCAATTAAAGCGTTTTTAAGTTTTGTAATATGGCGCTTATTCTCTTCCATTTCTTCATGGGCCAATTGCAGAGCTTTTGCCATTCCTATAATTCCGGGTACGTTTAATGTACCGCCTCTGCGTTTTCTTTCCTGAGAGCCACCCTCCATCCAGGGCTGCCAAAGAGCATCAGGATGAATATACATTGCCCCAACCCCCTTTGGACCATAAAACTTATGTGCTGATAGCGTTATAAAATCAACATCTAAATCAGTTACATCTATAGGAAATTTACCCACAGATTGCACCGTGTCGGAATGAAAAGCCACGCCATGCTCACGACAAATTTCCGCAATCTCTTTTATGGGATTTTTCGTACCAATTTCATTATTCACATGCATCAAAGAAACGAGCGCTGTTTCTGAATTTAGCTTACTTTTTAACTCATCAAGATCAATATGGCCGGTTTTTGAAACGCCAAGAAATACCGTCTCAATGGTGTTATCATGCTCCAAAGGATGCAAAACTGCATGGTGCTCTAATGGGCTGGTTATCACTCTGTTTTTGCCTGTAGCTTTCAAAACTCCTTTGATAATCGCATTGTTGGATTCTGTACCACCGGATGTAAAAATAATCTGAGCAGGCTTTGTATTAAGTAGTCTTGCAATGGTTTCCCTTGCTTCTTCTACGGCCACATTGGTTTTTCTGCCCAAGCCATGGATTGAGGAGGCGTTTCCATAATCCTCCGCTAAATAAGGGAGCATTGCTTCTAGCACACGAGTGTCTGGCTTGGTAGTAGCGGCGTTATCTAAATAAACAGGTGTCATGCTCACAAAATAAGACTTTAATAGAATTTCTTTGGTTTATATGATTGACTTTAGACTACAATACAAGAAGATTTTAAGAAACTATGGTTTTGCAAAACATTCTAGCAGCCAATTTTTGCTTTATTCATTCTAATTGGCAGGCTAAATATGTATCTTCATCCATGAAAACAAAAAAGTTAGAGACATACGTTTCTGGCTAAGAATTATCAACCTGAAATTCAAGAATAATGGCTAAACTAACTATTGAAGACCTGGATATAAAAGGCAAAAAAGTGGTAATGAGAGTGGATTTTAATGTTCCCCTCAAAGATGGAAAAATCACAGACGACAATCGTATCGTTCAGGCATTGCCAAGTATTAATTATATAACCAATCGTGGCGGCACTCTGATTTTATTAAGCCACCTTGGCCGACCAAAAGGCGAACCTAATCCTGAGTTTTCTCTAAAACCAGCAGCAGATCATCTCGCCACACTTACCGATGCAAAAGTACATTTCTGCGACGAGTCTATCGGAGAAAAAGCGAAATCTGCTATTTTTTCTGCTCAGCCTGGAGAAATCGTTGTTCTTGAAAACGTACGTTTTCATGCCGGTGAAACAAAGAACGATAGTGAGCTCTCCAAAGAATTTGCTGCATTAGGGGATGTTTTTGTAAATGACGCCTTTGGCTCCAGCCACCGTGCTCATTGCTCTGTTGCCGGTATCACTGAATATTTGCAACCTGCTGCTTCCGGCTTCTTGTTAAGTAAAGAAATTGCTTATCTGGAGGGTAGCGTCAATAACCCGGAGCGCCCATTTGTAGCCGTTCTTGGTGGCGCAAAAGTATCCGATAAAATTGGCGTAATCGAAAACCTGCTAGACAAAGTTGACACCATTATTATTGGTGGTGGAATGACGTATACATTTTATAAAGCCAAAGGCTGGCCTATTGGTAATTCTTTGGTTGAAGAAGATAAAATCGAACTTGCCAAGCAATTGATTGAAAATGCTGCAAAAGCCGGCGTTGAACTTTTATTACCTGTTGATTCTGTAGTAGCGAAAGAATTCAGCAATGACGCAGAACACAAAGTTGTGGGTCAAGAAGGCATTGAAGATGGCTGGATGGCTCTGGATATCGGACCAAAAACGGCTCAATTATTTGGTGATGAAGTGCGCAAAGCAAAAACCGTAATCTGGAATGGCCCAATGGGTGTTTTTGAAATGGAAAACTTTGCGAAAGGCACCTTTGCTGTTGCCGGAGCAATGAGTAGCGCTACCGCTGAGGGAGCAACTACCATCATTGGTGGTGGCGATTCTGCAGCTGCTATCAAAAAAGCCGGATTGGAAGAAAAAGTAAGCCACGTATCAACCGGAGGCGGTGCTTCTCTGGAATATCTGGAAGGCAAAGAATTACCAGGTATTACTTCCTTAACCGATAAATAGGCACAACCCTTTGTGATTTAATTTAAAAAGCCCTGTATCTCGGATGCAGGGCTTTCCTTTTGCAAAATGGATTTATCTATCCTTTATACGAAATCACTATCTGCCGGATAATTCTCTGATATTATCAAGATTTCTATCAAAATGTCTTAAAACGTTCAGAATGGTATAAACGGCGTCCACATAAAATTCAGGGTTCGTATTCTCAAAGGTATCAGATGGAGTGTGATAATAAGGATGGTCTTCCACACCAAAGTAGATGAATGGAATCCCCATTTCATGGAATGGTCCATGGTCTGAAGAAAAAGTCCAATCCTGATCCCATTCGTCAGAATCATAACCAAAAAGTACATTAACGGGCGCATTCTCAGAGGATTCTTCAACAAAAGATTTTAGAAATGGATAATGATAGGTCCCCACAGCATAGATTTCATTTTCAAAGTTATTGCTGATCATATCCATGTTCAGGTTCATAACAATTTGGTCCAATGGAACTGATGGATTCTGCACAAAATATCTTGCACCGCCCAAGCCTTGTTCTTCAACGTCTAATGCTAAAAGGATTAAACTATTTTCGGGCTGGAATTCTGTAAAATGACGCGCCACTGCAAGTAATCCACCAACACCGGAAGCATTATCGTCGGCACCGTTAAAAATTTCGCCATCCCGTTCACCCAAATGATCGTAATGCGCAGTAACAGCTATAAATTGATCGGGATTTTTACTACCCTCGATAAATCCAACAATATTTACCGCATTTTCAAAAACCACCTGATTTCTGGGATTCACATGGCGAAAAACCTGCCTAAAATCGTCATCGAAACTTTTCACGCCAAGATTTTCAAACCGCTCAATAATAAAATCTTGCGCAATTCGACTTTCTTCTGTTACTGGAAAACGTCCCTTAAGTTCGTCTGATGAGAGAAACTGAAGGTCAGAAACTAATTCATCAGCATGTACTGATACCGGCGCTTTTTCTGATTCACAAGCGATAAAAAATGTGGTAGCAAATACTGCTAACACTAAAGTTGGAAAGCGTAACATAGACCGAGTGATTAGATTGTTTTTTGGATTGAATCAAAGTAATCTAATCATTCAAAGGGTGCAAATCAGACGGATACTTTCTGCTTTCCGTTTTTATTTTTTTCCAGCCCTTTTACGATACGTTCCAGGATTGCTGCATTACCGCGAACGGAAGTTGCCAAATCGTACAATTCGCTGGATGTGGCAGCGGTTTCTTCCGAACTGGAAGCCGTTCTTTGAATGACCTGCTCCATCTCCTGTATGGTATGGTTTATCTGATTCAATCCTTTCTGCTGCTCACGAAATGCCATTGCTATCCCATCCAATAAACCAGCAGCATCAGCTGTTGTCGTATTTATCCCTTCAAACTCTTCTACCGCTTTACGAACTACTGTTGACCCTTCTTCAATTTTCAGAACGGTATCCTGTATTAGGTTTTCGGTATTCCGAGCGGCCTCAGCAGAGCGTCCGGCAAGATTTCTAATTTCTTCGGCTACTACGGCAAAACCGGCTCCTAATTCTCCTGCTCGTGCAGCTTCAACGGAAGCATTTAGAGCCAGAAGGTTTGTTTGAAAGGCAATCTCATCGATGGTTTTATTGATAGAGGAGGTTTGTTTACTACTGGCAGACATTTCTTCCATTGTGCTGATGACCTTACTCATGGTTTGGCTCATCTTAGTTACAACCTCCCGCACGTTTTCCATGAGGCTCTGTAAATCATCCACTTTACCGGTATTTTGATTGGTTGTTGCCGTTAGCTCTTCGATTGCAGCAGTAGTTTCTTCAATTCCTGCAGCCTGTTGCGAAGCGCCTTCCGCCAAATGATGACTGCTCGTTTGTACCTGATTCGAAGCGGAAGCCATTCTCAAAGCAGAAGCATCCAATTCGGAGGAAACTCTTGTGAGATATTTTTTCATGTATGTAATGATGCGTACTGCCAATATAATGGTTAACAGAAACATTACTACAGCTACTAAAATTACTCCCATTCGGGTATTCTCTGCTGATGCAATCATATCTTCGTCTGTAATCACATTAAAATGCGCAATTACTCTAGCTTGATTTATCAAAAACATTAAACGCTCAAACTCCGGGACCGTCTGATTCGTAAAAATGTCAATAGCTCCTTGTTTTGCTCCCTCACGCCCCTGATTATGCCTTAGGTAAGCAATAATATTTTCTACACTTTGATGCAATCTGCGATTAGGCTCTTCCAGCAAATCTAATGTGTGCGATAAATGTGGTAAAAATCGTACGATATCCTGACGAGTATCTCCATATAGCCACTGTCCCATAGCACTATTACGATGGTTCAACTGTACATCAAGCGTAGTGGTTTCATCATCAATAATGAAATTATTCACATCCGACATCCAGCGTAAATAGCCTATTTCTATTTGGGATAAATCCTCTTGCAATTCACCGTGATTTATCACTGATTCTGCATTTCTGATGATGTTATTAACACCCATATAACTAATTGTACCCATGAGTATCATAAGACCAACAATAGCAGTAAAACCGACTGTCATTTTGAAATTCAAAGATCGGTTTTCAAAAAAATCGTAAAAGCGCTTTTTTCCCATATCCGTAAACCTAAATCCATTGAGAGTTATTCATACGAAAAAACACAGGAAAGCTTACAGAAACAATGACAAATATCAGGTTTTGATAATTTACCTAAAGGGCTTTTAGCCAAAAACTCAATGGCTTTTTATCTTCTTCTGCATGGTCAATATCTTTCCAGGTAAAAGTGGTGCGTAACTCCGGGTGATGAACATAGCCTCTGTTTCTCCAGAATTGATGCAAATTTCGATAATTCGTTGGTTTTAAGGGATGATTCTCCGGGCGCTCTACGGCACAAAAAGTAGTGATTTTGAAACGGCCTAATGATTTTGCGTGGCGTTCTCTCTCTTCAAAAAAGCGTACTCCCAATCCTCTGCCTCTGTACTTTTTATTGAGTACAGATTCTCCAAAATAAAAATACTCAGATGGATTCAGCCCGGCACTTTTAAATGGACCTTGCACATCACCAGTCTCCTGTTCCATCGGCAATCCGGTTGAGGCTCCAATCACTTTAGATTCGTCCAGTGCTAATACGATTACCGTATCTGAAGATTTGGTGTACGTACTGAGATATTTTTCCTCGTAATCTAAATCACCGTCATACAAATAGGGGAACTCTCTGAATACCTGAATCCGTAATTTAGCTAATTCCGGTATGTATTCTGTTATCTCCCTACCACTGGCACAAATAATTTTGATTTCAGACATAAATGGGGAAGAAGTTAAACCGCAGCCACAGGATAGTATACGCTTTCATCAAAATTTAGAAGCAATTCAATAATGGGCTCCATCTCATTATGCTTCATAAGTTCCAATCTCAGGTGTTTACCATTACGGATTCCTTTCAGATAGTTCCCATAATGCTTTTTCATCATAATTACCCCAAAACGCTCGCCATGGTGTGCTACGGAAGCCCGAAGTTGGTCTGCGCATAACTCTAACCTTTCTCGCAAATCCGGTGGAGGCAACTTTTCGCCATGCTTCAAATAATGCTTCATTTCTCTGAAAACCCAGGGATTACCGATGGCGCCACGACCAATCATTATTCCATCAACTCCGGTTTCATCAAATACTTTTTTGGCATCTTCAGGTGTGTTGATGTCGCCATTTCCTATGATGGGAATTTCTAATCCCGGGGTATCCTTCAATAACTTGAAATATTCCCAACGGGCAGAACCCTGATATTTTTGAGCACGCGTACGGGCATGAACTGTCAGCGCTTTGACTCCAATTCTTTGTAACATCAAAGCTACTTCTTGAATGCGGATGGTTGCTTCATCCCAGCCCAAGCGAGTTTTTACTGTTACCGGAAGGGAGGTGGCCTCAACTACGGTTGCCGCCATTCTCTCCATCATGCCTAAATCTTTTAAACAAGCCGAACCAGCACCCTTGTTCACGATTTTATACACCGGACAACCAAAATTGATGTCGATAATATCTGGGTTATTGTCCTCCGCAATTTTTGTAGCACCTTCCATGGCTTCTTCACGCCCACCAAAAATCTGGATACCAAAAGGGCGCTCCATCTCCTCAAAATGCATTTTGTGCAGTGCCTTGTCCGCTTCTCTGATTATGGCTTCGGAACTGATAAATTCGGTGTATACCATATCGGCGCCGTGTATTTTGCACATCTGTCTGAACGGAGAATCACTTACATCCTCCATAGGAGCTAAAAACAACGGACGGTCGCCAAAATCTATATTCGCAATCTTCATTTGGTTGAAATGATCTTTATTTGTCGTCTTTGTAAATATCCTGAATCAGGTCTTTACACTTCTCTTCAATAACGCGTCTTTTGACTTTCATTGTAGGTGTTAAATCACCGGATTCTACAGTAAAGGCTTCCGGCAATAAACGGAACTGGCGTATTTTTTCGTGTGATGCCAGCTTCTTGTTAAAGCCTTTAATTTC
The DNA here is from genome assembly GCA_007116685.1 of Balneolales bacterium. Taxonomy (GTDB): domain Bacteria; phylum Bacteroidota; class Rhodothermia; order Balneolales; family Natronogracilivirgulaceae; genus SKIC01. The sequence continues at coordinate 4,533 of SKIC01000156.1, read as the reverse complement.
CTTATCAAAGATAGAAATGATTTTGTCCTGCTTGATGATTTCGGCATCACTTCCATATTCAATTCCTAAATCGCTAGCCGTTGATTTGAGCATTTCGAAATCAGGAACAATCAAAGCCGACATAAAGTTTTGCGCTTCACCAAGTACAATAACCTGGTCAACATACAAACTGGCTTTGATCATATCTTCAATAGGACCCGGGTAAATATTTTTACCACCGGCATTTACAATCATGTGTTTTAAGCGGTCTGTAATTCGCAGATATCCATCATCGAATTTTCCGATATCACCGGTATGAAACCAACCATCTTTATCAATTACCTCGGCTGTTTCCTTCTTTTTACCCCAATAACCCTGCATGATATTTGGACCTTTACAGATAATTTCGCCCTCATCGCAGGATAAGTTAGCTGGGTAATCATCTCCGCAAAGAGTGGCTATTAACTTACCTGATTCTACATCCTGAATTCCAACAGTAACACTGGGCATAACATGACCAACGGTACCAAAACGCTCTTTTTGGAATGGATTTACGGCAATAACCGGAGAGGTTTCGGTTAAACCGTATCCCTCCGTGATTCTCAATCCGGCAGCAGCGAAGAAATTTCCAATGTCAGCGGGAAGTGCTGAGCCACCTGAAACAAAGATTCTGACCCGCCCACCGGTTCTTTGTTTTAATTTGTTGAAAACGAGCCTATCAGCGAGGGCTTTTTGAACGGATACCAAACCTCTTTTACCGTCGGCATATTTCTGACCAACGCTTAGTGCCCAGTTAAAAATCTTCTTCTTCGTATCACTGCCTTCTTGTACGCTTTTTAAAATCAGATTATAGATTTTCTCAAAAAGACGAGGTACTGAAATAACGATTGTTGGTCGGGCTTCTGTAAGGTTTTTCGCTACAGTATCTACACTTTCAGCATAAAAAATTTCGGCTCCACTCGCTAAAATAGCGTAATAACCGGCTGTTCTTTCAAAACTGTGACATAAGGGTAGAAATGAAAGTGTTCTATCCTGTTCAGATATAGAAATAACTTTGTGAGCACCAAGCACATTGCTCACAATATTATTATGCGTGAGAACCACGCCTTTTGGCAAGCCAGTTGTTCCTGATGTGTAAATTAGTGTTGCAACATCTTCAGGGCTTACTTTTTCTGATTCTTTCTCAATAGCATCTTTATGCTTTTCATAAATATTTTTTCCGTCGGTCAGCACATCTGCCCATGAAAGCACAAAACTGTGGTCCATTAAAGAAGCAACTTTAGGTGTGTCGAAAGCAATTACCTGTTCTAATTCTTTACACTGATCAAAAACCTCTACAGCTTTTTTTAGCTGGATACCCGTAGATACAAAGAAAAAGCGAGAACCTGAGTCTTTCAGAATGTATTCACATTGATTAGCTGGAAGCGTAGCATACAAAGCAACATTTACACCACCTAGCATTTGAGTTGCGATATCAACCACAGCCCATTCGTATCTGTTTTCGCTAAGTAAGGCTACTCTGTCGCCTTTTTTAAATCCACATTCAACTAAATATCCGCAAAGACCATTTACATCCGAAATGAACTCATCCCATTTAATATCCACGTAATCTTCATCGGATTTGGGCTTTCTACCGAATACCGTTTTATCGGTATTGGCATATTTGGCTGCTAGATTTTTATATAGCTCCGTGAGGGTTTTAAATTCTACAACTGTAGGCATATTAAGCAATATCTAAATGACTGTTCTCTTTACACTAACACGATACTTCAATAAATAATTTTATTCGAAATCGCCAAAATTCCAGACTTCTGGCCTGTGCATAAGACGTGAATTCCACGAATTTCGTTATATTATTTCAAACTTTTAAAATACGATTTTTATGGCTACTCCCGCAGCATCCGATTTAATTAATGAAGTAAAAGAGGTTTTCCGCGATTATCTCAAGGAAAAGAAGCACAGACAAACTCCTGAGCGCTTCATGGTTTTGGAAGAAATTTATAAAGCCGACGGGCATTTTGATGCAGATGACATGTATTTTCGAATGAAGAACAGCGGATATCGGGTATCCAGAGCAACAGTTTATAACACTCTGGATTTACTTGTTGAAAGTGGCTTGGTGCAAAGACATCAGTTTGGTCAAAACCAATCCTTCTACGAGCGAGCCTACGCTTATCGCCAGCATGACCATGTTATTTGCAATGAGTGTGGTGAGGTACTTGAATTTTGCGACCCTCGAATTCAGGAAATAAAAAGCATGGTGGAAAAACTGCATGATTTCAATATAAATTCACATTCTCTGCATTTCTACGGAACTTGCTCAGACGTGGAATCTTGCTCTAAGCGTAAAGAAAAAAAGAAAAGTTAGGATTCATCAGAAATCCTGAATTTTCTAAAATCGGTAACCTACAGAGAGTAAGCTATTTCTGTCTCTGATACTTGGGTTCGTTTGAGAATCAAAAATATCCGTCAATCCTCTTCTGTAGGTCCATGCCACATAAACGCTCATAATTTCAATACCCACACCAAAGTTTAGACCCCATTCGTCCTGACTGATATCATCGGGAAAGGAAAGAGATTCGCCATCATCTTTAGCCGTAAAATGATATCGGTAATAAGCTCCCGTAAAAACAAAGGGACGCGCAAAATCTTCGTCCAACGGGATATTAAATTGTAGATTTACAGGAATGGTTAGCGAGTGCCTCAAAAACCTGCCATTGGTTGTTTGAGAGCCATTGAAATCATAAAGTACTTCAGGCTGTAAGGTTAGAAAACTTCCGAAATGCATTTGCAGGAAAAAACCACCAGCAAAATTATACACTGATTTTGCTTTGAAAAAATCGGATGGATAGCGATGGTGTCCGGTTCCCTGGTGTACCGTAAATCCCGAATTCAATCGAACAAAAGAGCGATGTTCCTCCGAAAACCGACTCAGGAAAGCGCGAGATGGCTTAATTTCCGGCATGGCACTCATTTCTGAAACCAAATCACGCAAAAAGTATTGCAGCTTTGCCATACCTTCGTATTCGAGTAAATGGTATTTATCGCCCGGTTGATGATATGGCGATACAGTTCCTGTAAAAGGGTGTATGGCAGGGATTCCCTTAATGCCAAACGGCCAGGTGTCTGTTCTTCGCTCTATATCGGCGCTGGTATTTTTGAGATTTATATCTAAATCGGAAGCGATTTTTCTGGCCATTTCTCTGCCGCCGGAAACACTTGCTATTCCCTTGAGGTCTAATCCACCATTTGTTTCATACATTCCTACCATATCCACACTAAACATGGCTTTTACACGGGATAAATCGAAATAGGTAGAATCTCTCACAAAGTGATACGCGCCATGAAGGCCGCTTTCTTCGGCATCAAAAGCAATAAAGACCAAAGACCGTGGTGTTTTATCAGGATTTTCTGAAAAATAACGTGCCAGTTCCATCAAAGATGCTGTGCCCGAAGCATTATCATCAGCCCCCGGATAAAGGATACGTTCGCCATTTTCTTTTCTATAGCCCAGGTGATCATAATGCGCACCAATCACAATTACTTCGTCTCTGAGATTTGGATCGCTTCCCTCAAGAAACCCAACCACATTTGTAGCCGGGACCCAAGCCAAACCTATTCGTAAATTGAAATTCTGAAAGTAGTCATCACCGAGTGGTTCTAAGCCTATTTCTTCAAAATGATTTGCGATATAATTTTTAGCAATAATCTTCCCCTGTGTTCCCAGGCCTCTTCCCTCCAGAGAGTCTGATGCAAGAATAGCTACGTGCTGTTTTAAAATTTCCGGGAGATCTGATTCGCTTATTTCTTGTGCATAGCTAAGGTTTAAAGAAATGGCGATAAACATTGCGGTAAATACCGCACGATAAAGTGACGCAAAAAATGTCATAATTCGAAGAGTTAATTATTGAGCAATAGTTGTCTCTTTGATGAATTTGCGGGCAGCCCATCTACTACCCATATATCCCATGATGATAGCCAGTAAAACAGCCGCACCTGCTAAATAATACCAGCGTCCAAATGGCCATGCCAGAATCCCGAATTGTGGAATGTAATGTGGTATAAGAACATGAAATATGCCCCAGTGAATAGCCAAGGCAACTATTCCGGCAAGCAAGCCCTGTAAAACGCCCTCAAATAAAAACGGGCGTCGGATAAATGCATTCGTTGCCCCTACCAATTTCATGGCTCTGATTAGATTTCTTTTGGCATAAATGGTAAGCCGGATAGTATTAAAAACAAGTACAATGGCAATAAACAGAATAAACAACCCAACAGCGGCACCAGCGATTATGAGCGTTTCCATGCGCTCTTCCAACAACTCCAGCAGTGCTCTGTTAAAAATGATATCATCCACGCCGCGAATATCCTGCATATAGGCTACAAGCGCCGTTATATCCTCTGACATGGCCTCATCAGTGAAAGAAACACGAATGGATGCCGGCAAAAAGTTTAAATCCGCGAGACTACTGCCTTCGGTACCGAATTCCTGACGAAAAATAACAGCTGCGCTGTCTTTTGAGATGTAGGTTAAACTCTCAACAATATCAAAAT
>SKIC01000047.1 GCA_007116685.1 Balneolales bacterium | reverse complement strand
AAATTTTAAAGCTCAATGTAATTAATTGAATCCCAACTTTATGACTTGAGTGCGGAAGTTCATGCCATTTTTTTATATTTTCATCACCTAATCAAACCTTGATCAGCAAATATCAAATATGAAAGTTTACCACGACCTTGTCAGCAGAGTACTTGAGCATGGGGTACGAAAAGAAAATCGAACCGGAACAGATACCATTTCAAGTTTCTCAGAGTTTTATAAAATTGATTTGGCTGATGGATTTCCGCTGCTTACCACGAAGAAAGTTTTTTTCCGCTCTGTAATTCTTGAATTGTTGTGGTACTTGCGGGGCGAAGACAATATCAGTTGGTTGCGTGATGAAAATGACTGTCATATATGGGATGCTTGGGCTGATGAAAATGGTCATGTGGGTCCTATTTATCCGGTTCTATGGAGAAAATTCCCTTACCACGATGAGGAAGAAGTGAATTTTGAAGGTGTTGCACATAACATCAAGAAACAAATCCCGGCGCGTAAAGAAGTTGATCAATTAGGGCGTGCCATAGAATTATTGAAAACCAATCCTAACAGCAGAAGAATCGTGGTTAGCGCCTGGCATCCGGGCTTGTTATCCAAAATGGCTTTACCGCCTTGCCATCTCATGTACATCTTTAATGTGGCGGATGGTCGTTTAAACTGCCACCTAACTCAGCGCTCCGGTGATATTGCTTTGGGTATTCCTTTCAACATGGCTTGCTATGCCGCGCTGACTATGGCTGTGGCACAGGAAGTGGGACTGAAACCGGGTATTTTTGCTCATACCATCGTTGATGCTCATATTTATGTGAATCACGTTGATGGTCTCCGTGAGCAGCTTAAGAGAGAACCAAAGCCATTACCGACCTTGAAAATTGCCAACAAGCCAGTTGACGAACTTGCCTTTGAAGACTTTGTACTGGAAGGCTACGAGCATCATCCATCTATTCGATTTGAGGTTGCTGTATGACCTTGATTATCATTGCAGCTCATTCCAAAAATCTTGTAATTGGCAAAGATGGTAAACTTCCCTGGCACTATTCCGAAGACCTGAAACACTTCAAAAGCAGAACAATGGGCTGCCCGATTTTGATGGGTCGCGGAGTATTCGAAGAACTAAACGAAAAGCCATTGCCCGGTCGTGAAAATATCGTACTTACATCCCGAAAATACGATCAGGTTACAACCTTCGATAATATCCCTGAGGCTATCCAACACGTCCAAAAATATCCGAAAGTGTACATCATCGGTGGCGGACAGATATACAAACAAACCCTCAATCTCGTTGACAGATTAGAAATCACTGAAATCAAAAAGACGGTAGAAGGGGATGTGTATTTTCCTGAATACCGAAACGATATTGGTACCGTTTGGAAAGAAGTTCATCGGGAAAGCTACGAAGAATTCGATTTTGTAGATTACGAGAAGATTTAATCTTTATCCTTCGTATCCAGTCCTTCGGAGATATTCAACATTAAACGGTAGTTTTTCTCTTCGATGATAGCTTTTAGTCCCCAAATAGCTTTTTGTTGATTTTCATCAAGCGCATTAAACCATTCCGAAAGTTTTTCAAAATCCATCAATTCAAAAGCATCCAGAATTTCTTCGCTTTCTGATTTAAGCATTTTTGCTAAACGCTTTTCCAGACTATCACCTTCCTGTGTCTGTGTTCCGTTTGATACACTCTCATTGGTACTGTCATCCTGATAGATATAGTTAATTCCAATTAAGTCGGCTAAAGCATTGTACAAATCGTAATCATAGAAAGGTTTGTGGATGAATTCATCAAAGCCCATTGCGAGTAATTCGTCTCTTCGTCCATCAAAACCACTTGCAGTTAGCGCAATTATTGGAACGTCGTTTTTCAGTTCATTTCGGATGATGTTCATTGCTTCAATACCATCCATAGTAGGCATCACAATATCCATGATAATGGCGTCCGGCTGAAATGAGCGTGTGAGATGTACTGCCTCTAATCCGTCTCTGGCCTTCATGCAATCATAACCAACCGTGGACAGAAGAGCTACCACCAATTCGAGATTTTCATGGATATCATCTACAACAAGTATTTTAGGATTCTTATTCTCTCTAATTCCGGTAATTTTTCTCTCTTCTTTATGAGAAATGAGAACCTCATCATTTTCTTCAGACTCTATAAAGGGCAGGCTCATAATGAATTCTGAGCCGACTCCCATTTTACTATTTACCGTAATGGAACCGCCCATAAGTCGAATCAAACGCTCCGTGATGGTTAATCCAAGCCCTGTTCCTTTTCTGAATGTTTTACCGGTTTGATGAAAGGGTTTGAAAATCATTTCGAGTTGTTCTGCTTCAATTCCAGGACCGGTATCCTTGATGGAAAAGCATATCTCAGGATTGTTATTTTTAGATTTTTGGGGATATACCGAAATCAAAACAGAACCTTTTTCTGTAAACTTTATAGCGTTTCCAATCAGGTTGATAAGATTTTGGCGTAATTTGTTTTGATCAAGAACGATGTGTCTGGGTAAATACTCGGCAATATGTGCTTGCAGCTCAATGTGTTTGTCTTTGGCTTGAATCTGAAACATAGATTCAATATCTCTGACGAGATTTATTAAATCAAAAGCATTGGAATGCAGATCTACTTTTCCGGCCTCAATTTTAGATAAGTCTAAAATATCGTTAATCATGCTCAAGAGATGTTCACCACTTTTTTTCATGATAGTGATGTATTCTTTGTATTTATCCGGAATCTCATCTGCTTTATTCAGGTACTGCGAAAATCCTAAAATGGCATTCATAGGCGTTCGCAACTCGTGAGACATGGCTGCTAAAAATGCCGATTTTGCCTTGTTCGCAGATTCTGCTTCCTGTTTTGACTTTAGAAGTTCGATTTCAGCTTTTTTACGCTCAGTAATATCATGAGAAACAATAATCAGGTTGATTACTTTCCCATTTTCATCGGTAACAAAACTGGCTGTGGTTAAAAAGGTTTTCCATTCCCCATCTTTAGTGATGAGTTTATTTTCAAATTCTTGTTTAACCTGTTCGCTGGTTTGGGTCTTCATCAGATGAATCAAACCATTTGCCTCAAATTCGGGCATGTAAGAATACACACTAGTGCCTAAAACCTCATTAGGTTCGTAATCGAGCAGATTTTTAATGGAAGGGCTTATATAGGTTATGGTACCATTTTCATCAACCAGGGTGATTAAGTCTCCGGCATTTTCTGTAATCAGTCGATATCTCTGTTGGCTAATAGTTAGTTTTTCAGTTCTCTCTTGCACTCTTTTAGCAAGTTCTCTATTTCTTTGATGAAGTCTTCGCTCTCTGGATTTAATGTAGATAAAAGCTATACCAACAAAGAAAACCGATATCAATGCGATAAACCAATTCGTGAACCAAAAGGGAGGAGTTATAATCACAGCCATTTGTGCAGATTGTTCACTCCAATCACCAAATTGAGTAGCTGCCTGTACTTCAAAAGTGTAGGTTCCATGAGGAAGAGAGGTGTATTGTACGCTTCGTAAATCACTGTATTGCCAGTTTTCATCAATACCCGAAAGCCTGTATCGATACCGGATTGATTGAGGATTGCTAAAGTGAACCGCATGGTAGGAGAATCTCAGATAGTTTTGATTCCAAGGGAGAGTGATGGAATTGCTAAGCGTTGTATCACGATCGAAAACCCTGAGACTACTGAGATAAACTCTTGGCACCAAATGTTCTTGTTGATGCCGGTTCAAATCAAAACGTGTGAGCCCATTCACCGTTCCAAACCAAAGCGTATTTTGATCGTCAATTAAACCTGTACGTTGATTGGTTTCGTCGGTTGGTAGGCCATAGCGAGTGGTATAAGTGATGAATTCCCCGTCATTATAAAGAGATAGCCCGTTTTTGGTTCCTATCCAAATCTCGCCATTATGATCTTCCACTATAAATGTGATAAGATTATTGGGCAGTCCGTTTTCGGTAGTAAAGTTTGTGAATTCGTTATTTTCAAGAATGCTCAAACCACCACCAAAGGTACCAATCCAAAATCTGCCGTAAGAATCTTCAAACAGCGCTGAAATGCGATTATCCACAAGCCCATCTCTGGTAGAAATGGTTTTGTTGATGTTTAAATCATAGTCCAAGATGGAGATACCGCCATCACCGGCAACCCAAATATTGTTTTCTGAGTCTCTTAGAATTACATAAACAGAGTCAATTCCGGAATCCAGGTTTCTGAATTCGCCGTTTTCATAAATTTGAGAGCCACGTCCGAACATCCCCAACCAAAGTCTACCTCTTGTGTCCTCATACATAGCACGAACAGAACGCCATCGGAGTCCATCATCCATAGAGTAGTGTTGAACTCGGTTAGTGCCGTAAAACGCGCTAAATCCGGCATCATGAGCAGCATACATTATACCGGAATAGCCTTGGTGCAGTTGAAAAATTCGATTATTTGGTAATCCCTCAGCAGAGCCAAATTTTACAAAAGAGTTTTTATCATAAATAGAAATTCCATTGTTATTGGTACCCAGCCAAATTTTCCCGTCAATAGAATTTTCTACCGCAGTTATATTGTTCCCGGATAATCCATGCGAAATATTATAGTGTGTGATATGGGGATAACTGAGTTTGTAAGCACCGCCGCCATAGGTACCAAACCAGAAATTTCCTTCATCATCTTCCAAAAAAGACTGCACACTCACATGCTGCAAGCCGTTTGACTGTGTGATATGTTGTTGAATACCATTATTTAACTGTAGAGCACCGTCTCCATCAGAAGTAATCCAGATGGCTCCATTAGAATCTGAGCTAATGGAAGTAATTCGTCCTATATTGATGTTTTCGTCCGGGCCGTAAAAGGAGATTGACCCATCCGGAGACAAGGTATTTACTCCCACTGAATTTGAGCCAATCCAGAGAACGTTATTCTTGTCTAAATATATTGAACGTATTT
>SKIC01000219.1 GCA_007116685.1 Balneolales bacterium | reverse complement strand
GGGAGTCGTTCACTTTTCTTATGGATACTTTTTACAGTTGCCTGAGTATTCTAGACTCTATAATGGTGATCAAATTATCATGCCTCAGGCCTCCGGTATTTACGGACCTTACGGTAATCCTGATTTGAATCCTCAGCAGACCATTCAGTACGAATTGGGTATGCAACAAGAGTTATTTCCTGGGTCAGTAATAGAAATCAGTGGTTTTTACAGAGATATCCGTGATTGGATTTCTTCCGGTCCAACTAATGTAACAGCACTTGATGGTGTACGATACGGAACCTGGGTAAACCGCGATTATGCTAACGTTAAAGGTATTACAGCGGCATTGACTCAGCGTATTGGTGATCGTACAAACTTGTCTGTTGATTACACATTCTCAATAGCGGAAGGCTCAAACTCAGATCCAGCAGCAGAATTTAATGCTGTTAGAGCAAGAGGCGATACTTCTGATGTACAGCTTACACAAATGCTTCGTCCTCTAGATTGGGATAGAATGCACCAGTTAAACAGTACAATGTTTTACACTGGAAATAATTGGGGTTTTTCAATCATTCAGAGATTTTCCACTGGTGAGCCCTACACTTCTGATACTCGTTTAACTACTAGAACTGGTTCAAATGCATTATCAGTAGTTCCTGCCAATAACAGAAGAAAGCCAACTAACCTGACTTTTGATATTAATATGTACAGGGCTGTTGATTTGGGTGATTATCAACTCAGAGCAAGCTTGAATGTGTATAATTTACTGGATACAAGGAATGTGCTGAATGTTTATGGAGATTCAGGCAATGCTGAGGGGCCACTTCCTCAGTTCCGACCTCAAACAGTGGAAGAAAATTTTTATAACAACCCATTTTTCTATTCTGAGCCAAGGCGAGTTCAGGTGGGTATAGAAGTATCATTTTAAATAGCGATTTCCCAAGGATAGTAACATGATATATCGTCGAATAACAAAAAGAATTGTAACCATAGCTCTCATAGTTGGCTCCATGTTATTTATGGACCTAACAGTACTAGCTCAGACACCAAGTGATGAGCGTGGAGAGTTTCAGGCTCGCCGTAAAATGATTATGGACGGCAATAACCTGAGAGCAAATTATCACAACTTTACCTGGGGTGGTCGTCTGGATGGCGATGCCCGTGATGAGGTTGAGTTTGAATTTCCCCGTAATACCAACCGCGTGTATATAGCACTTGTTGCTTTCTTTGTTGGTGCTGAAGTGGCAAACCAAAGTGAAAATCCCGAAGCGGATGAGTTTTTTCCTATTGTAATTACTCCAAATGGGCGGACAAGCCCACAGGGAGATAGTTGGGATATCAACCCTGTTCCGGGTTATTATAATCCTGCGGCTCCGGGTTTTGCCAGAAGTGATAATCCAAGCACATGGCCTGCCTTTTGGCCTGATAAAGTAGAAGATGGTGGTTGGGCAGGCGAATGGAATGGCTTTTTTGGTCGGGATGTAATTAACGCTGATCAGGAGTTTTTCTATAGGGCAAGTGACAATACCTACATGAGGTTTTCTGGCGAATCACCTTCATCTGCAGATCGTATTTTCAGACCAGATCAAACTGACCTTTCAAGAGGTGGTCTTGGTTTGATTATTGATGCTCGTATTATGGCTTGGTCGCAGACGCTAATATCTGATACTCACTTCAATATTTTCGAAATTCGTAATGATGGTTCTTATAACTATCAAAAAATGGCCTTTACATTATGGATAGCCGACCTTGTAGGTGGTGGTGGTAGTGACCGGCCGGAATTTGATGAGCAGCAAGCCATCGCTTACTTAACACACCTTAATCGTACCAACTCTCCACCTGAATTTGATGGCGGTTTTGTTGGAATGGCGGGTATTCAATTCCTTGAAACACCAGGAAATTCCATTGACGGTATTGATAATGATGGTGATGCTAATAGATATATTCCTGGTGAGGTGCTCTATAATCCTTCAAACCCAAATTTATTGGATCCTCTCATCGTTGCTGGTGGTGGCTTTTTCCCGGATGAAGCGTTTATCACGGAAAACATCATTCCAGAATTTACAGTTGATGATTTTGCAGAAAGAACACTCACTGCTGGAGATAGAATAGTACTCATCGATGAAAATTATAACAGAATTATCGCTGAATATGAGCCTGGTGCTACCATTGTAACACAAGGCCGTGAAATTACTCTTCCAAACCAGTTGATAGTTCGTGAAGATACTACTATCGGAACACCACTTGGCGGAGGACCTCCTCAGAGATTACATACAACCTTATTTGATGAAGACTTAGATGGTCTGATTGATGAAAACCAACCAAACCATCTTACGAAATCATTATTCAATCCTTCTACCAACTCATTTATTGAACAACCTGTTCGTTATATCAATTACCTTTGGGAGGGATTTTTTGAGGTTGATGGAGTTACTTACGAATATGCTGTTGGTGATACAATACAGCGTGGAATGGTTGTTCCCAATCGCTGGATACGTGAACGAATGGAGAATGACAGCAACTTCCGTACTCTGATTGAGAACTACAGAGACAGGTTGATTGCCGTACATGGCAGCCGTTGGGATGAAGGATTTTTTGATAATTACTTCAGAAATCACCACACAAGTGCTCCAATGATTGACGAGGCTCGTGATGACTTCTTTGACAATAATATGGCCTGGGATATCAATGCGGATGACGTAGGACTTGATGGGGTGCCTTTTAGTGGTGCCATTGGTGAAGGCGACGGATTCCCGACATCCGGACATGGAACTCCATTCCCTGGTGAGCCAAACATTGATAAAACCTCAGTTGCAGAGTCTGATATGATTGGTATTTCAGCAGTGAGTTATCCTGCCGCAGGTTCATTAGGTGATGGACCTGGTTTTGCTCAGGATGGTCCTTTCTGGAGAAACAGAATGACTCCGGGTAATTTCGGCGAATTCGGTGGAACTCAGGATACTGACTTGTTGGTGACTTCTTCGTATTTTCCGCTTCAACGTGGGCAGACAGAACGTTTTTCTGTAGCAATTACGGTTGCTCAGACCAATGGTCCAAGCATTGAAGATGACCGTGAACGCGTAAACGATAACTTGCGAGAAGCATTCAGAGCGTACGAAAGTGATTATCAGTTTGCTACGGCACCTCCGGCTCCAAACCTGAGAGTTGTTCCAGGCGATGGTCAAGTTACTTTATACTGGGATGATGTAGCAGAATCTCACTTTGACAGGTTTATTTCTCGTTTACCGGGTGGTACTGATAATGATGCTGCTAACTTCCAGGGCTATAAAGTATATCGTTCAACAGATTCCGGTTTCCAAGATATATTCACGATTACAGACAGTCGTGGTAACAGGATTTTCCGTCAGCCTTTGGTCATATTTGATAGAATTAACGAATGGTCTGGTTTGCACCCAATTGATGTTAATGGTATTAAATTTAATCTGGGTAACAACAGTGGTCTTCAACGCCAGTATGTAGATACAGACGTGAGAAATGGTAGAACCTACTATTATGCTGTTACTTCTTACACACATGGATTTGTGGGAGGTGTTGATGCGCTGGGTAATCAGATTGGTATTGCTCCTTCTGAGTCTCCAATATTTATAAGTGTGAATCCTGATGGGTCTGTTTCTACCGGTCCTAATGTGGCAGTGGTTCGCCCCGGCGCTTCCCAGGCAGGCTATATAGATCCTGAAAATCCAATGGCTGCACAGGTATCAGGTTCCGGTACAGGAAATGTAATGGTGAATATCGTCGATTCTGATTCGATAAGAGTGGATGATCTTTACAGAATCACTTTCCAGGATACACTTATTGTATCAGGAAGTGCTACCGCACCGGATACGCTGAGAACAAAAAACTTTACTCTGAGAAATGTATCACAAGGAAGAACATTGATTAACGAATCAACGGCTTTCTTTGGAGAGGATAATCCTGTTCTTCAAGGCTTCCGCATTCAAGTAAATAACGAAACACGTCCATTAGCCATTAACTTGGATCGTTCAGAATGGTTAACATCTCGATCAGATACTATCCACCGTCCAAGAATGATTTTGGAAAGGGGGCCGCAAGCTAGTCCGCAGCCATCTGATTATAAGATAGTCTTTGGGGACGTTGGCTTTGGACTGGCAAGAGAATTTCAGGTAGGTAATCAAACATTTCCTGCTCGACCAGTAAACTTCAGAGTATATAATCTCACAGATAGAGATGATGATGGTAACCCGAGAGAAATTGATTTTGCATACGATATGCAGCACAATCCTGACAATGTTGCTGAAGGTGCATTCTCAGCTGGTTTAATTCAGAATCCGGTTACGCAACTTCTTTTTGAGAGAACAGATCAAATATTCTTCATCGAAAATGTGCGTGGACAAACCGACAGATTAACCTGGAGAGTTACATTATCTCCTGTAATTACCGGAACAGGTCAGGATCGAGTGGTAAGGTCAGAAAATCCTGCTTCGGGAGATACACTGAGTATAGTTACCAACAAACAATTCTCAGAATTTGATGTGTTTGAATTCAGAATGGATGAGAGCAATGTTGGTAGTATTGATGAAGATTTGATAAAAGAAGAATTCAAAAACATCAGAGTTGTGCCAAATCCTTATGTAGTTTCAAATCCTTTTGAATCCAGAGGAACTTCTGCACAACCTGATCAAAGAAGAGAACTTCATTTTACCCGCTTGCCAGTTCCTGATGGAGATAAAGTGCAACGGGTTACTTTGAGAATCTTTACAGTTTCAGGTCAGTTGGTTCAAACCATAGACATTACTGACGGGAATACCTTTAATGGTACTTATATCTGGAATTTGCTAAGTAAAGATAATCTCGAAATATCCTATGGGATATACATTTTCCATGTTGACGTTCCCGGAGTTGGGGAGCATATCGATAAATTTGCAGTGATTAAATAATACCGGGGTATTGAAACATGAACCGAATTGTAAAAATAAT
>SKIC01000103.1 GCA_007116685.1 Balneolales bacterium | reverse complement strand
TCTTCAGGTGGTGCGGGTGTCATTTTGGCCACCGTAACCGACACTACCAAGTTGATCAGCATACCAAGGGTACCAATACCTTCGGGTGAAATTCCGAACCACCAGTAATCAGGAGTATTCAATTCCGGTCTCAGGAATGTGAAATAGACGATATAAGCCGCAGTGAATAAAATCCCCACTACCATACCTGCTATGGCTCCCTGCTTATTCATACGCTTGTAGAAAATACCCAGAATAATGGCCGGGAAGAACGAAGCAGCTGCCAAGCCAAAGGCAAAGGCAATCGTCTGTGCCACAAATCCAGGCGGATTGATGCCAAAGTATCCCGCTACAATTACGGCAAATCCGGCTGCTATTCTGGCAATTCGTAATTCGGCTTTATCAGATAAATCCGGACGAATGGTTCGTTTGAATAAATCGTGGGCTACAGACGTGGAAATCACCAAAAGTAAGCCGGCTGCTGTTGAAAGCGCCGCAGCCAATCCACCTGCAGCAACCAAGCCAATCACCCAATTTGGCAATTGTGCAATTTCAGGATTTGCAAGTACAATGATGTCTCTGTCTACATTCAATTCGTTTACTTCAGGATCTCCACTTAATTGAATGATGCCATCCCCATTTTTATCCTCAAACGTGATTAAGCCTGTTTTCTCCCAGTTTGTTACCCACTCGGGAACTTCATCATAAGGAACTTCATGCACACTTTTAATTAGGTTAGTCTTTGCAAATGCAGCCAATGCCGGAGCAGTGGAATACAGTAAAACGATGAAAATCAAAGCATAACCGGCTGATGTCCTTGCATCGCGCACTCTGGGAACAGTGAAAAATCTAACGATAACGTGTGGTAGCCCTGCCGTTCCAATCATCAGGGCCGCCGTTATGAAGAATATATCTATCATCGGTTTCGACCCTCCCGTAAACATCGCAAAACCGAGTTCTGTTGTAAGTCCATCCAATCTGTCGAGCAGATACATTCCAGGATCTTCAGATAAAGTGCCACCAAAACCTAATTGGGGAACTGGATTTCCGGTAAGCATGATGGAGATGAAAATTACCGGTACTAAGTAGGCAAAAATCAGGATACAATATTGAGCAACCTGCGTGTAGGTAATTCCCTTCATTCCACCTAAAACGGCATAGAAAAAGACAATCAACACGCCAATAATAACGCCTGTATTTACGTCTACATTCAAGAATCGTGAGAATACAATTCCTGTTCCGCGCATCTGACCGGCCACATAAGTGAAAGAGATGAACACAGCGCAAAGCACCGCTACCAATCTCGCTGAACTAGAGTAATAGCGGTCTCCCACAAAATCAGGAACAGTAAACTTCCCGAATTTACGCAGATATGGCGCTAATAACAGAGCCAATAATACATAACCGCCAGTCCACCCCATCAGGTAAACAGAGCCATCATAGCCTAAGAATGCAATCATACCCGCCATAGAAATAAAGGAAGCAGCAGACATCCAATCAGCGGCTGTTGCCATTCCGTTTGCGAGCGGCGGTACGGAACCACCAGCCACGTAAAAATCATGCGTAGAACCGGCACGCGACCAAATCGCAATACCAATATATAAAGCGAAGGTGGCGCCAACAATTAGAAAAGTCCAGGTTTGAATATCCATAGCGCCTATTCCTCTCTTACATCAAATTCACGGTCTAATTTATTCATCATATACACATAGACGAATATCAAAATTACGAACACATATTGTGATCCCTGTTGGGCAAACCAAAAGCCCAATTTAAAACCGCCGAGGCGGATACTATTCAATGGCTCAACCAATAAAATGCCGAAGCCAAACGATGCGATGAACCAAACCGTAAGCAATATCGCCAGTAAGGTGACATTGCGTTTCCAGTAGGCTTTGTATTTATCCTGCATGATGCGTTCTGTTTAGTGATATGGTGAAAATCAAAAGAAATACCAGGCTGCAAACAGCAATCTGTAATTTGTTACTGCTTTTTCGTCGCTGATGCTCAGTCGGTTATCCGGAGTGCCGTAAGCAGCTGTTGTAGCCTCAAACTCCAGACTTAATCTAGCCGGACCCGATTGCCACTGAACTCTGGGTGCTATTCTGTTTATGTAGGCAATATTTGCTCCCCTCGGTCCTGAAAATGCCAGATTAACATCTTCTGTTGTACCCAGGTTATAGGTGAAGCCGGCAAATAATCCGACAGAGAAATCTGATCCGTATTCGTAATCAAGCCAGGATGACATCACAGAAATATCTGTCAATTCAGGAGATTGAGAATCTATCAGTGCATATCCCCCAAGCATGAGATGGTCAAATAAATTACCGCCATAGGTGTGCTGCGTTAGAAATCGCATTTTACCGGTTTGATATCTGCCAAAAGCCGTAACAGCCAAGCTTGATACGCTTGGTTGATTGGCATTAGGTACATCAGATATCAAATTTGGACGTAGTCTTTTCCAATCTACTCCCAATCCGGCATGAAAATCGGCTCTATTAAATCGTATTTGCGAGTGCAGATTCGGAATTCCGGAAAAACGTAAATCAGAAGTGCCACCCTGAGAAACGAAATCAATTTGAGACATAGCGGCAGTAATGATATCAACAGAGCCCTGTGTTCTGGTGTAGCGGATTTGGGGATTTCTGGCAAAGGGCTTAAATGGTGCTCCCGTGTTAAAAGAGACCACTCCAGGCACTACAGTTTCCACAAATAGCGGATGCCAAAATTGTCCGAGCATAAGGCGATGCGTATCATCCCAATTAAATTCTACAAAAGCGTGGCGCAAGCGAAAACCATTGATGTCTGATTCTATATTTCCGAAGAAAGCGCCTTCTATTAATGCTCGTGATTGGGCTCCAAATGCATACGGACCTTTCACTTCCAAACCCAGTCTGGTTTGAATAGCCAAAAAGTGAAAGCTGAAATTCTCATTGAGGTCATCCCCTGCGGCATTTAAAGACTGAGGCTGGGGATATAAATAAAATTGCCCTTGTCTGGCGGCAACAACATCTCGGGTATCCACAAAAAAATCTGATTTGACGAAACCATACCACCTAATTTCGGGCTTATCCGTGGCGAAAACGGGATTAGCTAACCATCCTGCTACAAAACAAAAAATGAGAAGTTTCTTCATCTGAACTGAATTATCACTTGTTGTTACCTAAAATTGCTCACCGACATCCATGATCTAAAAGCGCTTCCAGCATCTGGTTTTATAAATAGTAAAATGATTTATAGTTGTCAAGCGAATTTTCGCAAATAAAATTATTTTTTCTAATGAGGTTTTATTTTCTAATGAATTGGGTGTAAAGTAGCCCCAGCACCCCCTCCTAAACCCCGCTGCAATGATCCTCACACAGCGAAACCATATCGAGTCTTTCCCTGTGCGCCGCGGCGTAACGTGTGCGCCGTGGCGTAGACTCGTTGCACTAATTTATGGCTCAAGTGTGCGCCGCGGCGTACACAAAATAGCACGCCTGGTGAAGATCATCTCGGCGGGTGGTAAATGCCTCTTTCCGGTTCTCAAGAAGTGCCGCCCCGCTGGGGCTTGATATGATTGAGGTAAAATTTATCTACTACAAAGATTTCGTCCGCCGCAGGCGGACTGGGTATTGCGAAGTAATCGCAAAAAATCGAAGATATGATGCACAGATTATTTTCGATTTATAAAATTTGTTGCAATCATTTCTTCAACCCAACAAAGCACAAATAAAAAATCCCGAAAGGGATGACACCCTTGTAGAAACATCACGAAATCAAAACAAACCAAAGCTCCGGAGGAGCGACACAAAATGGTAGGGCATTCCCACGACAGACATGTGCGCCTGTGGCATATATTGTGCGCCGTGGCGTATCCTGTGCGCCGTGGCGTATGCCCGAAAAAAATACGCAGTCGTCACGACTGCGACAGTGTACAAATCGGGGACGATTTGTTTTTTATTTCCGGACTTCGGGACGACGTCCTACTCCGGGTGATGATCACCTCGGCGGGTAATAAATAATGCTACTACCCCTCCTTTAATAGGGCGGTCAAACACATCTCGAATTTTATTTTGGATATATAGGTATAAATATCATATTTTGCTCAGAACCACGAACAAAAATCAACAGCAATGCTAGCAGATTTTGGAAGTATCCTTCTTTTTTTGCTTTATGGAGCACTTTTCGTAGCGCTCGCATTGTTCGTTTCCGGCTTGATTCGCCCTAACCGCCCCAACGAAGAGAAGCTATCAACCTATGAATGCGGTGAAGAACCTATTGGTGATGCGCGTGTTCAATTCAATAATCGATTCTACATCATAGGACTGATGTTTTTGATTTTTGAAGTTGAGATTCTTCTTCTTTTTCCTTGGGTGATGGTTTTTGGAGATTTGGGCTGGTATGCATTTTTCGCCATGGTTGTTTTCGTTTTTATGATTTTTATAGGGTTCGCTTACGAATTAGCAAAGGGACATCTGGAATGGGATTTACCAAAACCCAGAGTTCCCGAATATGTGGAAGGTGTGGGTGTAGTGGAACCTGCTGATGAAGACGAGGACGCAAAAGTTCTGCAATAGCAGATTGTTTTTTTAACACATAAAAGTGGGTGTCATGGGTTTTCTGGATAAAAAATACCACGACAGTAACATCATAATCGTATCGCTGGAAAGTGCTCTAAATTGGGCGCGAAAGAATTCTTTGTGGTACGAACAGTTTGGATTGGCTTGCTGCGCTATTGAAATGATGGCAACGGCTGCATCCCGTTATGATTTCGATCGTTTTGGAATTATCCCCCGCTCCTCCCCACGTCAGGCCGACGTTATGATTGTTGCCGGTACGGTTACAATGAAAATGGCCTCCCGAATCCACAAATTATACGAGCAAATGTCTGAACCTCGCTATGTAATTAGTATGGGTTCCTGTTCGAATTGCGGCGGACCTTACTGGGAACACGGCTATCATGTGTTAAAGGGTGTAGATAAGGTTATCCCTGTGGATGTTTATGTGCCCGGCTGCCCTCCCCG
>SKIC01000126.1 GCA_007116685.1 Balneolales bacterium | reverse complement strand
AGAGCATTAGCCAAAACTTCGGCGCTCATATATCCTTCAGTATGCGTTCTAAGAATCTCAATGATTATTTCTTCAAAACTCTTGACTTCATTTTTCTTTTTAGAGGTTTTGCGAGATTTTTTCTTTGACATGGGAAAGGTTGACTGTGTTTATTTATTTGGCTTAATGTACTCACTTGATTAACAGATGTCTACCTGAAAAACTAAGGTTCGTGATTCTTTTCAGGATATTCTGGGGAAATTACTGGCGATACATTTTGGTGAAATACCGACGCGTAATTTAAAAAAATGAAGACTAGGCATCTATCGAGAAGCCATAGGATCTGAATCATTATCCATATCGTCTCTCCTTGCAAATATCCCTTTGAAACCTCCCCAGATTCGATTTCTAAGTTCACGCCAAGAATTGAACTGCACCTGTGCTTCCAGGCCAATTCCGTTTACTGTTTCCATTTCGGCTTGAGTGGCGCCCAGTGCAAGAATTGAAGCATCTTTTCTATGAAATACCTCAACGGTAAGAGCATTATTTATTCTGTATTTAGCACCTAAATCTCCGTAAATATCGGCCTGCTCATTTTGAACACCCCCAACCTGTCCATCACGTCGTAAAACGAGGCGATCATCAAATAACCGTACGGCAATTCCTAAATCAGCTTGGTCAAAACCAGTCAGATTCAAATCGATATCTAAATTCGCCAGGTTGGCATTCAAAATGGAATTTATTTGAGCAGACAAAAGCTGACTCACCCCTACCTGCCCTGCACGGCTTTGCGTTAAAGCAATGAATTCATCACTTTGCCCTTCAATTCCTACAGGTAAGAACCCACCTGTTAACAGCAAACTGGTGGCCTGCATAAATTTTTGTTCTTCGCTATTCAGAATAGATAAAACGGCAGCGTTTTGAGTAGCATCAATGGTATTCGGAAATTCGAAATAGAAATCATTTTCAACACTTTCGATGGTACCTGTGATTTGAAGAATTAGATCTACGGGAATTCTTTGAACAGCATCATCCGGTCCTAAACCAAGAAGTACATTAACATTAGGTCTTGACCGATAAGCCGCTTCAACATTTAGTCTGGCATTTACCGGGTCACCATCCCAAATAACAGAACCGCCATCTCTAAGTAAAAATCTTCGCGTGAAAATATCGCCACCTACAAACGAATAATCTCCCTCTTCAATATCAAATCTCCCGAACATTTGATAAGTCTCGTCTTCGAGAAGAATTCGCATCCGTCCTGTTCCCCTGGCACTCATCACTTCATCAGTAACAGGATCAAAAATTAAGCGGAAGTTGGCAGGGTTTTCGGCTACAAATTGTAAATCCAAGCGGAACAATTCCGTAAAAGATCTGTCAATTCCAGAAATTTGAATAGCCTCCTGAATACGGCTGTCAAAGGTATCTAAATCTAAAAAGTCATCTACAAAGTGAATGAATCGACCTTGCTCTGCAATATTTCCTTCGGGTAGTAATGGGATTGATAAAGATGAAGAAGAAGTAACCGAAACCGGAATCAATGTTCGAACAAATGGAGCATTATTGGAGCCTGAGACATTCGTTATTCCAGAACCATATACATTTCCATAAAATGGAATATCAGGATCGTAGTCACTATTCAGGAACATCAGTCTGTTTTTCTCTAGCGTAAAATCCAAGAAACGCTCGTCCTGAAATTCATTAAAATCAAAAGTTCCATATAGTACGCCTGTGCCTCCGTTTCCATCAGAAATTTGGATATCACGTAGTTCAACACCATCCTGTCTACTAATACTTATTGGTCCGCTAACATCATATCTGGTGTTAAAAAAAACAGGCCAAAAAACTGAGTTTGTAGCTACCAACTCACCTTCGAAATCGATGTAATCAAAACTCCCCGTCACTACACCAGTTCCACTAGCTTGCCCGGCAGTTTGTTCAAATAAGCCTCGAACTAAAATCGGAAGGTACCAGATATCAGAGTTAACAACATCTACATCGAAATGGAAATTACGCCCATTTACTTTAGCAGTTTCTAAAGATTCAATTATTCCACTTATATAAATCTCTTGGGCGGTTGCATAATCTCTGGACAAGATGTCGGCATACTTTTCTTCCGGTGTTAGAATTTCGCCCTTGGTTTCAAACTGCCTGGTGTCCGGATTAAAGAAACTTGTGAATGTGATGTCTCCAACTAATCCATCATCGATGCTAAATCCATCAATAAACAATTCTCCATCTGCAATTGGATTAGTCAGCAAAGATCTTGTGTAAACTTCAGAACTCAAGGTGCCATCAAAAGACACTCTGCCATTTATAAAATCAGATATAGGACCTAAAGCAAGATTACTGATTTCGTATCGCAGTTCGTCATTAGAATTATTGCTGAACACTCCATCGATATTCAAGAGCTGCCCATTGTTCTCAAGTCGCAAATTTGAGATTTCAATTCTGGAATCGCCAGTAAAGACGAAGCTAGGTGTATTGGTAACTTGCCAGGTGTACTCAGGAGAACCAAGAACCATTCGTTCAATTCGAGCTTCAACAGAGCCGTCGGTTAGCTGCATTTCAAACTCAGAATCAAGGATTACAGCATCGCCAATTTGGTTTGATCGTCCTATGGCAAGTAGTCTCCCGTCTCTTATCGTGAGATCAAGCAAAGGCTCTCTGGCTGTTTGGTTTTGATAGACAAAATTTTGTGCACTTCCTTCAATATCCACTACTGAAAAATCTACAAATCTTTGAAACCTGTTGAAATTGGCATAGACCTCAAAGTTACCATTTTCGACTTCCAAGCCATTCCAAACGAAATCCGGATCCTGGATATTTCCAGCAAATTCAAAATCATTGGCATCCACATTTAACCGGGCTTGCACATTCATCAAACTAGCATCAACAGGTAGTATTGGGATGTAATAACGTAGTAGTGATATATCTTTAACTTCAGCTAAAATTTCAAGAGATAGAGCATCAGAAATATTATGATCGGATGAAGCAAGAGGCTCTTCTCCTCTTAGTAGAACCTCATCAGTAAAACGGTCTCGGAAATATCTAAGCCATACATTTGAGAGATTATTTACCGAAACCGGATTCACATTTCCATCCATAATTATATCTAGAAAAGAGCTGGTAAATCTAAACGAACGAATCTCATCTCCCGGACTATCCAAATCACCGAAAAACTGGTGTGCTCTAACAGTATCCTGATTAATAATGGATTCCTGAATATCTGTACTAATCCATCCATATGATAAATCTGCTTGTCGGTTAGCCTGAATATCCATCATAAAGTCCAGATTTAATTCCGTAAATGGTAAACCTCTGGAACTTGCATAATCCTGAATATTGAGTTTTTCAATATTTCCATCCATCCAAATATTTAAAAATCCATCGCCAATCTGCACACTACTTTCTGCAATGATTAATTCAGAATCACGGATGATTCTTATATTTGGATCAAAATTTCTGCCTCTAACTATTCCAGAAATATCTACAGTGTCAATTTGCAAGTTATTCACGCTCACATCCCAGAAATTGAAATCTGCGAACAGGTTAGGGCTCCATCTTTCTGAGAATGTGCCTCTAACAGTCCCAATACCGCTCACTTTTGCGAGTGGTAAGGAAAGCGTATTAACAAACTCTGTTGATAGATTTTCAATTTTAGAATCTACATGGATATAAAATGAGTCATCAAACTGAGCTTTAGTATCTAATTGTACTTTTCCGCCAGCTAAGAGTACGTCTTTCTCTAAAGTGATTTCATTTAGATTACCGCTAAAATTTCCACTAAGCTCAATTTTACCCAAATCTGATAAGCCATTTTGCTTGATTTCGGATGGCAAATACTTCGATTCCGTGTTCAGTTGTAATTCCCTTATGATTCCCTTGTAAGAGAGAGTCTCAAAATGTAAGGGAGAGTCTACTTCACCGGAAACGGATAGGAAACTATCGTCAAAACCTAATTTAAAATCTCGAACTACCAGATTTCCAATATCGCCTTCCAACCAAGCCTGCATTCCCAGATATTCTTCAAAGTCAGGCAAATCAGGCACTAAATCGATAAAATCTTGAGGCCAGAATTGAAGCGTGTCTAAACGGATGTTATAGTATCCATTTCGTAATTCTTGTTGAAGATTAGAACTTGCGATATCTGCGCCTGCAACCTCACCAAACAAAAACATGATGGAATTTTTAGTTCCAATCCGAAACCCATTCCATTCCAGGTAATCGCCATCTTTATAAAATTGACCCCGAATATCTAAATAAGCCATTTCTAACTCCGGCAATTCCAAACCCATATAAGCAATGTCTATGTATTGTTGCCTTGGATTTAATTCCAGAAATAGATCAAGATTCAGATTCTTGATGGATAGTTCGTCCGGGAATTGAAGTGTTTGATTCGGCAGGTTTGCTATTCTAGCCTGACCTCTATCTATCGATACATTTGGGGCTAATACCTCATATTGTGTACTTCCAAATCTGCTAAACCCAGTACCGGAACCATTCGTTAGACTACTTGCTCTTTTCCCAAACTTCTGAAAGTCTAATATAAGTTTGGGGTTGTTAACATAGATGTGATTTACTGAGACCGTATTAAAAAGTAATTCCCACACATTTACGTGTAATCCAACTTGGCTCGCTTGAAAGAGCGTATCTTCTGAATTACTTCGATCAGAAATCAAAATATTATCAAAAACGAATTCCTGAGGCAATCTGCCTGAAAGTTTTCCTATAGATACATCGGCACCCGTAATATTCTCTATTCTTTGCTCTACATGACCTTTCAGATAGTTTTTGACCATATTGGTCTGAAGCAAAAGAACAGAGATTAAACCAAATACTATCCCAGTGACGGACAAAATTAAAAGTGTTCGCCACAAAAAATTCCAGAGTATGTAGATGTATCTAATCACGTATTAAATAGCCAACTGCTCAAAAGCGAATTCAAAGGATTCTTTTAGTAATGCCGTGTTTTCCGCCTCAACCAAAACGGGATTTTCCAATTCTGATAGTAAGATGAGTCTTATATTTTTATCTCTGTTTTTTTTATCGGAATACATATAGGTAACGATATCCTCTATGTGCTTACTATGCCCAGCAGGAGAAAAGTTGTAAAGATACTTAAACCTAAGTAAATCATTTACTTCTACTGCATATCCCATTTTTTTTGAAGCATACATTGCAGCAATCATACCAATATATACGGCTTCGCCATGCGCATATTCTTTGTAGGCTGTAAAAGCTTCCAAAGCATGTGCAAAAGTATGACCAAAATTTAAAAACGCTCTGATTCCGCTTTCTTTCTCATCTTCCATCACTATTTCAGCTTTTACTTGGGCACATCGAAGTAATAAAGCTGAGAGTCTTTCAGAAATTTCAGGTAAACCATCTGAGAAAAGTGCATCCACTTCATCGAAAATCGTTTTATCGCTTATACAGGCATACTTGAGCACTTCACCCAAACCACACTTCCACTCTTTTTCGGGTAGAGTTGCAAGCATTTTCGTATCCATCAAAACCGCTTTAGGCTGATAAAATGCTCCAATCAAATTTTTCCCGGTGGTATGGTTGATTCCCGTTTTTCCACCAATCGCACTATCTACCATAGCTAAAATTGTGGTAGGAATATGGTACAGAGGTAAACCTCTGAGAACCGATGCAGCAACAAATCCACCTAAATCACCGGTAACACCGCCGCCAACTACAAATACCGGAGTGTTTCTTTTTACCTGATTCTCCAACAGAAAATTTGTGAGCCTTACCCACTGCTCAACACTTTTTGAAGACTCTCCGCTAGGCACAACATACTTAAGAACGCTTTGATAATATTTGTTTAAAGCGCTAAAAACACGCTCACCATGAAAATATTCTACATTTTCATCTATGATTAAAAATGCGAATTCAGCATCTGGTAACTTTTCTGAGCTTAGTAAAAACTCTAAATCTGAAGCAATTTTTACGGAATAGGATTCCTCAGATTGCAGCTTAATTGAAATACTATCCTTCATAATTATGGAGTAAGCGGTATAAATTTTCCGCGTTAGTATCGACCGTATCGTTTCCTGAAATATCAAAAATTATATTACTCTTAAGATACAGAGGTTCACGTTCAGATAGCATGTCTTGCACAAGTTTTTTCAACTCACTCTCAGTCCTCATTGACCCATCTTCTTTTCTCAATTTTGGTCGACTTTTGTCTTTACTTAATCTTGCTACAATAACATCTTCGGGTGCTCTTAAATATACTAAAATACTTTCAGACAATACCTTAGCGGTATGCTCCTGATTCTGTAAAGCTCCACCACCCAGAGCAATAACTGAATTCTCTTTTTCTTCCAATAGATTCAATAGTGTTACCCGCTCTTGAGTTCTGAAAAATGCCTCGCCTCGGTTTTTGAAAATTTCAGGAATTTTCATTTCCATTCGATGTTCAATTTCTGAATCCAAATCCAGAAAATTCCTTTGCATCAAAGCTGCTAGTTTTGCTCCAATTCTGGATTTACCCGCAGCCATAAATCCGCATAAGCAAATATTACGAGAACTGTTCATGATTAAGTTTACGTATGGGTTCAGCCATTATTATTTCTTCTTTCTCTACCAAAACGGCACCGGGTGCGGCACCTTTCTTTTTCCTGACGTGCTTTCTTTTGGCAGTCATTACAGGAACCATGCCAGAACCGGCTCCTTTGCTATGCCCCGCAGCCAAAGCAGCAGCAACTTCGAGTACAGCATGATCCGGAAAATTCTTATTTCCATTCATCCTGATGATAACGTGAGACCCTGCTAAACCGCGAGCATGCAACCAAATATCTTCCTTATGGGCATAGCGTAATAATTCATCATTATTTGTGGCACTTCTACCTATTAGGATCTCATATCCTTTGAAGATTCTTTTATTAAAACCAACAGAATCATCTCCGGAATCTTGTGATTTTTGATTCTGGCTTTTCAAAAGCTCAGCATATTTGGATTGAAACGCCTTCAGTGCCTCAAAATCAGCCAGGTTCTCAAATTCATCCTTAGCTTTTTCTAAAACCTCTAATCGTGCCAATTCTTCTTTAAGTAACTGCTCCGATACACCCTGATTCGTTTTAGCATCCTTACTTTTTTGATAATAAACAGCTGCCATTTCCTGAATTCGCAGGTTTTCTTTTATGGGGATGATTATCCTGTTGCCTTCGTAAAAATTATCAACTTCTAGCTGATTTTCATTTATATCAGCATCTCTGTGGATATTAGCCATCAGTAAATGTCCGTATTGCTCGTACTTTTGAGACTTATCAGGCCCCTCAACAGCTTTACGCAATTGTCGGATTTTTGCAGATGCTTTTTTTAGTAATTTTTCGAGTATTGTTTCGGTCTGTTTCTTTAACTGGAACTCTTTTCTTTGATGTACATCTGCAAAAAAACTATCTCTGACGGCTTCATTAAAACTTGGATAAAAGTTACGCTTTGGCAGTATTAGAAAAGGTTCTGGAATAATACATATCTGCTTATCAGAATCGCAGGATGGTGATAGCTCTTCCATTAAAGAGCGATGAAGCTCATCGGAAAAGTTCTGTAAATCCTGCGGCGTTTTTTGATCCAAATTGTTTTGTTTGATTACCTCTTTTAGGTGAGTCCTTGGCAATTTGGGATTGAGACTCAATAAATTTGAACGTACATCCTCTTTCCAAGTAAATTCATTATTCTTTGATTCTCTCGGTTTTGGAGCAGGCTGCTCTATCCACTCTTTGCTCTTTTTGAATGAATCAATGATTTTATCATCTTTAATAAGAAATACATTGGGCTTGGAACCAAACAATTGGAACAAAAGGTTAATACCTGAATTAAACTTCACAGTAACAAACCGATCGTTCTGACTAAGGCTTATGTCAGAAATGGTTTGACCTTCTAAATCCTGAAAGAAGAACGCAATATTTTTTTTCTTCGGCGGTTGTGATTTGGAAACGAACATGACAGTTCGGGAAGGATCGGTACAAACACTTATCTGTTTGTTGTTGTTTTCCCGTTCAAAATACAATTCTAATCGGTTTTTACGATAACTAACGGCTTGTACGAATTTAGTTCCTGTAAGAATCTCTTTGAATTCTGATACTAAAAATCGTAACGTATAAAAGTTATTCATGACAGATTGGATAAAATGTGATGGCGCTCAAATAATTTACTATGAAATACCCAATTTTTGATTCTATTGTTAACCAAATTGAGGCAATCCTCGAGAAAAAAAATATTAAAGTGTTGCGTTTTAAGAAGTGGAATGAAGAAATCATAAATGCAACCGGACTGGAAATCGAAATAGAACTAAGTGATGCTTCTACTCGAGTTACCAAGGCTGTGATCAATATGGACTGGGACAGATTCCGCGAAGCTAACTTAGCAGCACAACTCGAAGGCATGGAAAAACATCCTCTCAATAACATGAAATCAGAGTCTGAGAGCTATGTGACTCCAAGTATAGACGTTGAAGTAATTTGGCATTTTGAACAAGAAGCCATTTTAGATTATATAGATAACCCTGTTGGCAATAACCGCATAAACGCCGCCAGCAAATGGATGGAAGAAGTAAACAAGCACAGCTATAAAATCAATTTGTCTGATAACCTGGTAACCAGATGGCATATAGAAATAGGCGGCGACTTACAGGGGAAGTTTCTTTCCGCAATGTGTCTGATTTCTTATATGCAGTACAAACTGGAAAACGAAAAAACCCTGAATGATATTCATGAGCTCGTGGGCAAAAAAGTCCAAGAGATACTCATGAGAACAAACAGGGTAATTCAGATAGCCGATAAAACGCTTCCTAGTATAGCCGCCTAAAGAAGGTGGCTGGCTGTCTTGGGTAATAATTAATTACGTATCAGACAGCCAAAGAAATCTACTTCTTCTTGTGTCTGTTTTTTCTGAGGCGCTTTTTTCTTTTATGCTTAGCGATTTTTGCTCTTTTGCGTTTTTTTCCGCTGGGCATGAACAACTCCTATATTTAAGTAAGAAAATTACAATTCGTTTTGTATCTGACTAAGGTAACCGAAAACAGTTCCGTAGTATTCTGTATCCCTAGCCAGTTCTAAAGAACGCCTAAGATAAGAAATACTTTTGTTTTTATTTTCAGTTTCGTGCAAAATTACGCCCATATTGAAATTTGCGAATAAATGGTCTGGTTCAACATCT
The DNA here is from genome assembly GCA_007116685.1 of Balneolales bacterium. GTDB lineage: Bacteria > Bacteroidota > Rhodothermia > Balneolales > Natronogracilivirgulaceae > SKIC01. The sequence continues at coordinate 7,984 of SKIC01000126.1, read as the reverse complement.
AGTGCTTTTCTTAAAAACAGCTCAGAATTGGTGTAATCAGCCATTTGTCCATACACTGCTCCAATGACGGCATAAGTATCCGGATCGCTGGGTTTTACTTCTAGAGCCTGTTGATAGGCACTAATTGCTCGGGAAGCAAAGTGAAACTGGCGTTCGAGCTTCTCTTCATATGAGAGCCATTCAAAAAAATAATCTCCAGCCTGTTTCCAATCTTCAAATTCCTGAGTAATGGAAGCTAACCTCGCTGTTGCATCGCCGGCACCGTCATATCGTTCGTTTCTAATATTTATTTGGGCGATTTCTCCAAGAAAAGCTATTGCCAAACGGGCATCTTCTAAGTCTTCAAGAATGTTTTCAATTTCAAGAATTCTGGCAAGCTCCTCTCCTTCTGGTCCAGCTGGAAGATTGGTGGTGTGGCTGTGTTGATGAACCGCAGCGGGTTCACCCTCCAAACTACGGCTATCTATGTAAATCAAAATTGCTGCGGCAAGAATCGCAGCAAGAGGCATTCCTAAGTAAATAAATTTCTTCATCTGATTGAGAGCATTAAGTAATTAACTCTCAAATATACTAACTATATCTTAGGAATTGCTCTCGTTAACAGCTTTTTTGAAGTCTTTGCTAATTTTCAAAACTGGAACGTGTTGTTCAGGTACAATTACTTCTTCGTTTGTTTTGGGATTTCTGGCTACTCGTTTAGCTCGTTTTACGACTTTGAAACTACCAAAGCCTCTTAATTCAATAGTCTCACCTTTTTTCATCGCATCGATAACAGTATCAAGAAAACCCTTTACTACAGTCTCGGTTTCAACTTTGGTAATACCAGTAGCATTTGAAATAATATCAACGATATCGGCTTTTGTCATAATGTCTAAATACTAGGTTTAAGTTTGTTTAGTGTTGACTGTTAACTAATCAATTTTAGAGATTTTTTAGTTCCCAAAGCCGTCAAAATTTTGAAATCCCAATATCAAATCAGAAGTAATTACTTTTTCTGGTACGATTATATTTTCGAGAGTGGCTAAAAAAGTTTATAATCCGTGAAATCTTTCACACAAACATATTTGCTTCAGATTTCTAAACACTGATTTTGATTTCTGAAGTAACCAACATCCATTACAAATTGTGATTCAACTTTCGTATGGAAACTTTTGAACGTATCATTTTTACCCTGGAAAGAATCGTATGGAGCTTTCCTGAAAGTGTTTTTGGCTTTCAATCTCTCCCATTGCTCGTAGTTGTAATTCTTGGTTTCGGGATTTTCATAACCTTAAGACTGGGTTTCATCCAAATTTTCCAGTTCAAACATGCGTTCAAAGTGCTCTCCGGAAAGTACGATGACCCAGACGATAAAGGTGATATCAACCATTTCCAAGCACTCAGTACTGCTTTATCGGCTACGGTTGGTGTTGGTAATATTGCCGGGGTAGCTCTGGCTATCCACATAGGTGGACCCGGCGCTCTATTCTGGATGTGGGTTACTGCCATTTTTGGTATGGCCATCAAGTATACAGAATGTACCCTGGGTGCTCATTACAGAGTCACTAATAATGATGGCACCGTTTCCGGTGGGCCGATGTACTATATAGAACGTGGCTTAGGACCTAATTGGAAATGGTTAGCTGTTTTATTCGCTGTTGCGGGTTCAATTTGTGCTCTTTTGACCGGTAATGCCGTTCAGGCAAACACACTCGCAGATGTAATGAATACAGACTTCAACATCCCTGTATATGTTACAGGTTTGATTACTGCAACTTTGGTAGGTGCTGTAATTTTGGGTGGAATTAAGAGAATCGGCTATGTTACGGCTCGCGTTGTTCCATTAATGGCTATTCTTTATGTTTTTGGTGGATTGGTTATTCTACTTCTTAACTACGATCACGTTATTCCTGGTTTTATTACGATTGTAAGCAATGCATTTAACCCAACAGCCGGCGCACTTGGAGTTGGTTCAGGAGCATTAATTGTTACTTTAAGCTATGGTGTTCAGCGCGGTCTGTTTTCAAACGAAGCAGGTCAAGGATCTTCACCGATTGCAATGTCAGCCAGTAAAACGAAAGATCCGGTTCATGCCGGATTGGTTGGCTTAATTGGTCCATTTATCGATACTCTGGTAGTGTGTACTATCACAGGATTAGTAATTATCGTAACTGGTGCATGGGATAGCTATCATAAAACCACACTTGCGCCAGATGGCCCCAACTTAGCCTATGTGATAGATGTCCCCGAAGAACATCTTCTCAGATTTGAAGAAGGCGTACCTGTAAATGGCTCTATGCAACGTTTCAGAATAAATGTGGATACTATGTTCGTAGATTCTGAATACAGGATTCCTTTTAATGGTGTTATTGATATTTCTGAGCGTCCGATAGCTTTTGACGAAACCGGAGCTGAGGTCGACAGACTCTTTGGTGGCGTTGTTGAAAATGTGGCCTCACTTACCTCCGCTGCATTTAGGATTGGTTTGAGTCCCTTAATGCCTGGTGGTCAATTTCTCGTTACTATTGCCGTATTTTTCTTTGTGATTTCAACTTCTATAAGTTGGAGTTACTATGGCGAGAGATCTATCCACTATTTATTTGGTGATCGCTCTATATTCTCTTATCGACTTATATTTGTAGGTATGCATTTATTTGGAGCCATTGTTTCAGTGAGTGTGATATGGTCTTTTGGAGACGTTATGCTCGGAATTATGGCATTGGTTAACATCATTGGTCTGATTGCTCTATCCGGGGTTATTTACAAAATAACCCAGCAATACATTGCTAATAAAAACGATAACGATTGACGATTGTATGAACTCATGACTTTGGAAAAAACCACAATTGTTGAACATCCCGTAGTTGCAAGGGATCTTACTATCCTTAGGGATAAAACAACCAGCACCCCACAATTTCGGTCTGCGTTATCTCGAATTGCGACGATTTTGGCGTACCACGCATTAAAACCATTACCCCTGAATGATATAGAGGTTGAAACTCCGATTCAGAAAACCACAGGTTCTAAATTGGCAAAAGAAGTAGTGGTAGTTCCGATTTTGCGTGCCGGTTTAGGTTTGGTTGATGCCATCACACAGTTTATTCCGGAGGCAAAAGTCGGTCATCTCGGTATGTATCGTGATGAAGAAACACATCAACCGGTAGATTATTATTCCAAACTTCCAAAAGGAATTGAAGATGCGTACGTTCTATTGGTTGATCCTATGTTAGCAACAGGTGGTAGCGCCGTTGATTCCATTGGTCATCTAAAAAAAGCAGGTGTTACCAATATCCGATTTATGTGCTTAATTTCAGCACCTGAAGGTATTGAACACGTAAACAAAGAACATCCAGATGTCCCCATCATCACAGCCGCAGTCGACCACGGCCTCAACGAAAACAGATTTATTGTTCCCGGTCTCGGGGATGCGGGAGACCGTATTTTTGGCACCCAGTAGATCTGTTCTCACATTAGTTTTTCTCTCTTTTGTGTTCTTTTCTTGTACTGAGATTTCAGATTATGACGAGCGTAGTATCAACAGAGCATTGGCAGATTCATTGCTAAATATCACGGAAACGTGGAATTTCGAATTGGATTTGATTGAAGATACTCGCAGAGTCGTCACTCTCAGAGCACCTTACGCTGTTAGCCATCAGGATGTCCAATCAAAAACCGACATGACCGGCCCCGTTCAGGTTTGGGTTCGAAATGAAGAGGGAGATACAACTATTACCTTAACTTCAGAATCTGCCATTTATACTGCTCGCCAGTCCCAGTTTGTCTTTATTGGTGATGTACGTGTTCAAACCCGTGAAGATAAACGTCTGTATACCGAATTACTTAACTGGCATCAACGTGAGCGCACCATTTCTACCGATGAATTTGTGAGTATCACCACTCCTGCCGATTCTATCGCCGGCTTTGGTCTGGAGGGCACTGATGACTTAAGCGATTATGTAATAAGCCGAGTAACCGGTGAATTTGAGATTAGCAGCGATTGAACCATGAAAACAATATTGCTACTTCTCGTTTTATTTTTTTTAGGATTTGATTCCTTTAATATGGCTGTTGCTCAAAACAGAGTACGCATCCTCCAGGCAGATCAACTCATTGGAGCGGGAGAGGATAAACGAATCCTTAGAGGAAATGTGCTACTTCAGACCGATGATTTTATCATGTCTTGTGATAGCGCCTATCATCATCAAAGAATAGAAAAACTTGAAGCCTTTGGGAATATTGAAATCACCACTGATGATGAGAAGATCTGGGCGGATTACGTACTTCACAATCTCAGAACAGAATTCAGCGAGTTTCGTGGTCGGGTAATTTTAAAAAATCCTGAAGCCACCATTTTTAGCGAAATGGTAGATTATGATCATATTGATGACCGCGCTACGTTTCCGCAATATTTAAGGCTTGAAGATGAAAATGGGATATTAGTTGCAGAGTCGGGTATCTATTATAATAAAGCTGATTCTGCAGTTTTTAGGGGTGCTGTTCAAGTTGCGGATTCAACTCAGTATGCCGAAGCCGATAGTTTATTTACCAACAGAAGAGCTAGATACTACGAGTTACACGGGCGTGTATTTTTAAAAGACCTCGAGAGAAATGCGATTATGCAAGGTCGCTATGTCGAAGCTGACTCAGCCGGATTCAGACGTATTGATGAGAATGCTATAATGATTCGGATAGAAGAAAACGAAGAAAGAGTAGATACCAGTTACGTTTGGTCGCATCAAATGCTCATTTGGGAAGAAGATACCACCTACCGGTTTCAGGCTTATGGTGATGTCCATATTTGGTCAGAGCGATCTCAAAGTCTTGCTGATTCTACCTTTTATGATGACGCCATTGAAAAATTCACCTTACTTGGTGAGTTACCAAAAGCATGGTTTAGGGAACTGCAATTGAGTGGACCAACCATACACATCCAAATGAAAGATGAAGAAATTGAATCGATATTATCCTATGAACGCCCCTTTTCCGTTCAAAGAGATACTATTACTCAAAGATTACATCAGATAACCGGGGACACCATTTTTGTTTCTTTTGTTGATGGCGATCTTGATTATGTGAGAGTACTTAAATATCCAGAACTTTTCTACCATACTAAAGACGAAGACGATCAACCCGATGGTGCAATTGAATTAAAAACCAATCGCTACATCATCATGTTTTTCGAGGATGGAGAAATGACAAAAGGAAGAGCAAAAGATAGTAGCAGCGGAATCTTCCATCCTGAAAATGAAGACACAAAAAATAAACGTCTGGAAGGTTTTATTTACACTCCTGAACTTCGACCGGAAAAACCAGAATTCAGAATGCAGCCCTTTTTACCTGAAATACCCGAAGACAGACCTATAGATCTGCCTCCGAGATACCTCAGGTTTATTTCAGAGCAGTCAAACTAAAGCGACCTTAATTTTTATTTTAGGCTTCTTCTAGTTCTAAATTGGCTTTCATTACTCGTTCTTGTATATCACGAGGTACAGCCATGTATGAATCGAATCTTCTTTTATACGTTCCTCTACCCTGCGTCATAGACTTTAGATGAGTTGCGTATTTATATAATTCAGCAAGAGGAATTTTTGCCTTTACCGTTTGTAAAGTACCTTCCGAATCCATCCCCTGAATCATTCCTCTTCTGGTAGATAAATCCCCCATAATATCACCCATGTAGTCGCCAGGAACGGTGATTTCTACTTCATATACAGGTTCTAACAATTGAGGTGCAGCTTCCAAAAATCCATTTCGGAAAGCCATCATCCCTGCCGTTTTAAAAGCAGCCTCGTTAGAGTCAACCTGGTGCATAGATCCATCAAAAACAGATACTCTGACGTCTCTGGCACGGCAACCACTTAACGGTCCGTTTTCCATTTTTTCCATGATTCCTTTCAGAATAGCCGGCATAAATCTGGTATCAATGACACCCCCAACTATGCAATTTCGGAATACCAACTGGCCGCCCCACGATAAATCAATTACATCCTCACCACGCACCGACAAATCGCTATGCTCCGGCATATTCTCTGTTAATGGCTCAATCAAAATATGGACTTCTCCATATTGACCGGCCCCACCAGATTGTTTTTTGTGCTTATAATGTGCACGTACTGCTTTGGTTATCGTTTCGCGATATGGGATTTTCGGCACATCGAAAGTAACATCTACAGAGTACTTATTTTTCAGCTTATCCATGACCATGTTCAAATGCTCTTCGCCCTGACCATTCAGGATAATTTGCTTCAATTCAGCGCTGTGTTCTATTATCAAAGAAGGATCTTCACGATGTATTTGATTTAAAGCAGTCCCCAGTTTTTCCTCTTCTCCCGTTTTCAGGGATCTTACAGCTACTCTGATATTTGGCTCAGGAAAGATGGTTGGTTCCAATTCAACTTCATGTCCTTTTTGGCACAGAGTATCATTAACACCTGTGTCTTTTAATTTTACTACCGCAGCGATATCACCGGTTTTTACTTCATTTACTTCAACCCGCTTATTTCCCTGACTGATAAAAAGAGAACTAATTCTATTTGTGTTTCCGTTGGAAGCATTCACTAAATCCATACCCGTTTTTATGGAGCCTGAGTACACTTTGAAGTACATAAGGTCACCAACATGATCTTCGGAAACAGCTTTGAACATGAAAGCAACTGGATTTCCATCCGGATCGAAAGGATACTCTTTACCATCTGTGGTATTATCTGGCTTTAACTCAGATGCTAGTGGACCATGGCTGTCAATAAATCCCATCACACGACCGGTACCCATATTTCTTTTTGATGAGACACAAAACAATGGAAAAATATCCCCATTTATCATTGCAGACCTCATACCATCAGACACTTCCTCTTCATCAAGAGTACCTTTTTCAAAGAAAATATCCATCAAAGATTCGTCATTCTCAGCTATAGCTTCAATCATTTCATTATGAAGCAAATCAGCTTTGTTTTTGTGAGATTCCGGAATCGGAAGTTTATCAGGTTTACCACCACCTTCAGGAAATTCATACATAGTCATTTTCAAAACATCTACAATGGCGTGAAAATCGTTGCCTTCAGAATAGGGATACTGCAGAGGTACTACTCCTCTTCCAAAGCGTTCTTGGGCGCCTTTCACAACATTATCAAACGAAGATTGATCTGTATCTAATTTATTTACCACAATGATAGATGGTATTTCACGCTCACGTGTGTAAGCCCACAAAGCCTCTGTACCGGCTTCGATTCCGTTTTCAGCATCGAGAACAAAAATTGCTAAATCAGCAATTCGAATAGTAGAAATTACTTCTCCAATGTAGTCTGATGTGCCTGGAGTATCAATCAAATTAATCTTGAATCCTCGCCAATCCAGATTTAAAAATGAAGAAAAAACTGACTTTTGCTTTTCTTTTTCGAGTTGCCTGTAATCGGAGACTGTATTTTTGTCCTCTATATTGCCCATTCTTGAAATAGCTCCGGATTCAAACAACATAGTCTCAGCGAGCGATGTTTTCCCGGAGCCGGCATGACCGAGCAAAACTACATTTCGGATTTTTGATGGTTTATATACATTCATAATTCACCCCACAATAATTTTGGTTAGATATTTACGGTAATACAGCGTATAGTGGCGAAAAGAAAGGCTAATATTAAAGTGCTCACTACATCCCATAAGGCTGTATTCTAATATGGATAAAGAAATTATATTTACCCCTCAATAAAGATATTTTTTTGATAATAATCGAATGAAATCGTCATCAAATATGAAAAAATACAATGCATAACATTTTATTACTTCAAACAGGTGGAACCATAGCCATGCAAATGAAAAGTGACCGACATGGCATGGTAGCTGCTGATTTTGATATAAATATTGTGGAACGGAATTTTCCTGAATTACGAGAGATTGCCAATATTACCTCTCAGTCGCTTTTTCTTGAAGACAGCTCCAACTTAAATCCATCGCACTGGAAAATTATAGCAGAAACCATCAAGGAAAATTATGAGACTTATGATGGCTTCGT